>CAISIU010000031.1 GCA_903885505.1 uncultured Actinomycetes bacterium
CGACGTGCGCGAGGCGCGCGTAGCGGTGGCCACCAAAGTCACGCTGGAGAATCTTGCCGTCCTTGGTGCGGTCAAAGAGCGCGCCCCACTGCTCGAGCTCCCAGACGCGCTGCGGCGCTTCCTTAGCGTGCAGTTCCGCCATGCGGTAGTTGTTGAGGTACTTGCCACCACGCATGGTGTCGCGGAAGTGGACCTTCCAGTTGTCCTCGGGGTAGACGTTGCCCATGGCGGCGGCCATGCCACCTTCGGCCATGACCGTGTGGGCCTTACCGAGGAGCGACTTGGTGATGATGCCGACCTTGAGGCCGCGCTGCTTGGCCTCGATGGCCGCGCGCAGTCCGGCGCCACCGGCACCGATGATCAAGACGTCGTATTCGTGGTGTTCGTAGTTCGTAGTCACAGAAGTGCTCGTTTCCTAATTAGAAGAGTCGAATGTCGCGGATGGCGCCGGAGGCGACGAGGCGGACGTACACGTCCGTCAGGGCGACCACAAACAGCGAGGCCCAGGCGAAGTTCATGTGACGAGCGTTCAGCGGCGTCAGGAACTTCCAGAGGCGGTGACGGATCGGGTGCTGGCTGAAGCTCTTGACCTGGCCACCACAGAGGTGACGACAGGCGTGGCACGACAGCGAGTACAGCCACAGCAAGGTGGCGTTCAGGGTCAGCACCAGCGAACCGATGGTGACGCCCCAGCCGAGACCCGGCTGGTGGTACGCGCGGAAGGCGTCGTAGGTCAGCAGGCCGTTGAAGACCAAACCGGCGTAGAAGAAGTAGCGGTGCACGTTCTGGATAACCAGCGGGAAGCGGGTCTCACCGGTGTACTTGCCGTGCGCGTCCGCGACACCACACGCCGGCGGAGCCCACCAGAACGCGCGGTAGTACGAGCGGCGGTAGTAGTAGCAGGTCATGCGGAATCCCAAGGGGAAGAGCAAGATCAGCAGCGCCGGCGACCAGGTCCAGCCGTGGATCGCGAACAGCGACGACGAGCCGGGGGTGCAGTTAGCCGAGAGGCAGGGTGAGTAGAACGGACTAATGAGGTCGCGCTGCAGTGCGGCACCCACGTAGTAGTTCTTGTTCTGGAACGCGGCCCAGGTCGAGTAGATCACGAATGAGATCAGAATCGACATGGTCACGACCGGCTGTAACCACCAGCGGTCAGTGCGCAGCGTGGATACATCGGGGCCACCGCGGGTACCACCGAGGGTTACCTTCGTGGAATTCTCTACTGCCGTCACGGCTTCTCCTTAGAGTCGAATGCCTACTTATGTGGGGGTCTGACGACCGTCGCCCATCATAGGACTGTTACCGACGAGTAATACCGACCCCGTGCTCGTCACAGGCGACCTCTATCGTGGGTGTATGAGTCACCCCCTCGCCCCCGCCCACCTGCCGCGCACCCTCGGTGATTTGCGAGCATCCGGATGGACTTCAGAGCCCATTCGCCAAGAAATCCGCCGCAATTTAGAGGCCCGTCTCGTCGCGGGTCAGCCCCTGGTTCTCGGGGTGGATGGTTACGAGGACACGGTCTTGCCACAGCTGGAGACGGCCTTGATTGCCGGCCACGACATCATCTTGCTGGGTGAGCGTGGTCAAGCCAAGACCCGTCTAATCCGCTCGCTAACCGAACTGCTCGACGAGTGGATTCCGGTCCTGGCCGGATCGGAAGTGCGCGACGACCCCTACGCCCCCATCTCGGCCTTCGGTCGCGCGCAGGTGGCCGAGTTTGGCGACGAGGCACCGATTGACTGGATTCACCGCAGCCGACGCTTCGCGGAAAAGTTGGCCTCTCCCGACACTTCCATGGCCGACCTCATTGGTGAAGTCGACCCCATTCGCGTCGCGGCGGGCCTCTACCTCGACGACGAGCGCGCCCTCACCTACGGACTGGTGCCAAAGTCGAACCGCGGCATCTTCGCGATCAACGAACTTCCCGACCTCGCCGAGCGCATCCAGGTGGGACTTCTCAACGTGCTCGAAGAGCGCGACGTGCAAATTCGTGGCCAGTTAGTTCGCCTCGACCTCGACGTGCTCGTCGTGGCGACGGCTAACCCCGAGGACTACACCAACCGTGGTCGATTGATTACGCCGCTCAAGGACCGATTCGGCAGTCAGATCCGCACCCACTATCCGCCCACCGTGGAGATTGAAGTGGGCATCATGCGCCAAGAAGCACGACTGCCCGAGGTGCCCGGCACCATGGAGATTCCCTGGTTCATCGAGGACATCGTGGCGCGCGTTAGTCACCTGGCTCGTTCGTCCAACGTGATTAATCAGCGTTCGGGTGTGTCGGTGCGTCTGTCCATCGCGAACTACGAGACCGTGGTCGCCAATGCGGTGCGTCGCAGTCTGCGCAGTGGTGAGATGCACGTCGTGCCGCGCGTGAGTGACCTCGCGGCCGTGGTGCAATCCACGCAGGGCAAGGTGGAGCTCGACGTGGTGGATGACACGCCCATTGAAAGTCTCATTGCGAGTCTCGTGGGCTTGGCCGTTCGCCAAAGCTTCGCGGAGAACGTGGTGCTGGCCGAAGTGGCCGAGATTCTCGCGGCCTTCGAATCGGGGGCTGCCGTCAACGTCGGCGAAGACCGCCGCAATGAGGACTACGCCGCAATTGCCGAACTCATCCCGGACTTGGCCGGCCCGATCAATCGACTGGTCGGCGACGACGCGTCGGCGGGCATGCGAGCCTCGGCCATTGAATTCATTCTCGAAGGCCTCTATGTCACCAAGCGCTTGGGTAAGGACTCCTCGGGCGCGCGCGCCCTCTACCGAGCTCGTCATCGATAGTGCCCGTTAATTACTCCTTCCGAGCGCGCGGGGACGGTGACGACGACGGCGATTTTGACGCCGAGTGGTTGCTCGACCAGATTGCGGAGGACCTCATGGAATATGGGGACCTGCAATCAGCGATTGACCGACTGCTCGCCGAAGGATTCACCACCCCCGACGGTGAGCAGATTGACGGCCTCTACGACTTAATGGAGAAGCTGCGCGATCGTCGTCGCGAGCTCGAACAGCAAGCCGACCCCTCGGGTCGCTTGGCGCAGTATCGAGAGAAGATGGCGGAGATCGAGGCCATGGAAGACGCGGCCCTCTCCGACATGGAGCAACTCGCCGAGACCATGGATGACCCGCGCGCCGCGGACGTCACGCGCGAGTCCGTCGCACAACGTCGACTGCAGCGCGAATTCATGCCCCTTGATACCGGCGAGCGCATCTCGGCTCTTCGCGACTACGAATTCGTGAGTCACGACGCCCAGCGCGCCTTTGACGAGATGCTCGCGGAGCTGCGCGAGGAAGTTCTCTCGAGCTACTTCGAGCAAGCGAAAGACTTCGCCTCGGGCCAAGACCCCGAGGCGCTCGAGCGCATGCGGCTCATGATGGACACCTTGAGCCAGATGCTCGAACAGCAGCAACGTGGCGAGGAACTCGATCCCGCCTTCGAGCAGTTCATGGCCGACTTCGGCGACTTCTTCCCGGGCGCCGAGTCACTCGAGGACGTGGTGCGCATGTTGGCCGAGCGCGCGGCGGCAGCCGAAGCGATGTTTAACTCCCTGTCCGCGGAGCAACAAGCGGAACTGCGCAATTTGTTCAGTCAGACCTTCGGCGATATGAATCTCCAATTCTCCCTCTCGCGTTTGGTCGCCAACCTGCGCCAGATGACCCCCGACCTCGACTGGAATGACTCCGCGCGTTTTCGCGGTCACGGCCGTGGCGGCTTTAACCAGGCCGCCTCGGTGGCCGAGGAAATGGCGGCCCTGTCGCGTCTCGAAGAATTCATCGGTCAAAGTGCGCCGTCGCGCGGTCTGCCGGAAATCGATATCGATGAAGTACGTCGCCACCTCGGGCCCGATGCCGCCGCGGCCGCCGAAAAGTTGCAAAAGGCGGCTCAGGCACTGCGCGAGTCACGATTCGTCGACGAGCGACGCGGCACCATGGAATTATCCGCCGCGGGCGTGCGACAAATCGGGTCGGCCGCGCTTCGCGAGCTCTTCGCGCAACTACGTCGGGCGCCACTATCAGGAGCTCACCGTCACGCGTCCACCTCTCGCGGTCATGACCGTGAAGAGACGAGTCGCCCGTATGAACCGGGTGAACCCTTCAACTTGCACCTGCCGCACACCTTGCGAAACGCGGTGCTGCGCCAGGGTGTGGGCACGCCGGTTCGCTTGTTGCCGGAGGACTTTGTTGTTGAGGAGCACGAGACGCAGACCCGCTCGGCCACGGTGATTGCGGTGGACTTGTCCCTGTCGATGGCGATGCGACACAACCTCGCACCGGCCAAGAAGATGGTGCTCGCTCTCAGCCAGCTCATCCACTCGGCCTACCCCCGTGATTTCCTCAAGATTGTGGGCTTCGGTGAGGTGGCGGATGAGATTCGCCTGGCCGACGTGCCCTCGTTGTATATCGATCACCAATACGGCACCAACTTGCAACACGCCTTGGCGCTCTCGCGTCACCTCATGCGTGATGAGCGTGGTGACAAGCAGATCATCGTGGTTACCGACGGCGAACCGACGGCGCACCTCATGGACGGGGGAGTGCCCTTTTTCTCGTACCCGCCGGCACCGGAGACCTTGCACCTCACGATGGCCGAGGTTCTGCGCTGCACGCGGGCCAATATCACCATCAATTTGTTCGCCCTCGACATCGAACGAACGCACTTTCCCTTCGTGGAACAGATCGCGAAAATCAACGGGGGGCGGGTTTTCTATACCGATCGCGACAATTTAGGGAAATTTGTCGTGGATGATTTTGTCCGAAACCGTTCCTGACCAGGAATTTTCTCCATTTGCTTTATTGCCCCATATAGGGCCAGAATGACACGGTTGTAATTACATCGATGGGGATCAGCGGAGAGCCTCATCGGGAAGGACATCATGGAAGTCGTTAACTTGCTGGGGGGCTTGGAAGACCGAGGTTGGCAGGCTCGTGCAAACTGCATGGGCGTGGACCCGGACCTTTTCTTTCCGGAGCGTGGAGCCTCCACGCGTGAAGCCAAGGAAGTGTGCCGAGGCTGCGTCGTTCGCGACGAGTGCCTCGAATACGCCTTGGAAAATGGCGAGAAGTTTGGCATTTGGGGCGGAATGAGCGAGCGCGAGCGTCGTCGCCTGCGTCGCGCCCGCGCCGTGGAGCGTAAGGCCAGCGCCGCGAGCTAAAGCCGTGACTCGATGGTCGCCTCGGGCGACACATCGAGTTCAGCCCACCGTGACCGGTCGATGCGCTGAAGAACGCCCTGGGGTATCAGTCCCACTCGTTCGCAGCGCACGACCTGGTCGCCGTGGCGTGCCCGCACCGCGTCAAGCACGTGGGCGGGGCCCTGCACCTCGGGATTAATGAGGTTGCAACTGAGCTGGGTGAGCTCGCCGTAGGGCAGCCCCAGCGTGCGCAGGTGGGGACCACGAAGTGAGGTGGCCAGTGCCACCGTCTGATCGAGCGTGAGACCTCGCAGCCAGATATTCCAGGCCATCAGTACCGGCCGCACACCCACCGCGACCGCACCCGAACGGGGATCGGCTGGCCAGGGACCGTAATCGGGAGTTCGCGCTCGTTGATAATCGCGCCGCAACGCGGGCAGCGTCCTCTCGGGGCCGTAGAGGTAGGTCGGCAGGCCGAGTTCGTAGCCAAGCCACCTCGCCGTGTCGTCGCGCAGGAGGTGGGCTCGCGGCTGCTGCGCGTCGCTCAGTGCCACGAAGGGCACCACATCTATCACGCCGATACGCGGATGGATTCCTTCATGTTCGCGAAGGTCAAGTAAATCGACGCTGCGTCGCGCGAGGGCGCGCACATCACGACGTAGGTCTTTCTCGTCGTTAATCAGCGTGAGCACGCTGCGATGGTGAATCGCGTCGTGGTGCACGTCGCGTAGCGAAGAGCCGGCCGCCGTTGCGAGCTGCTCGATGGTGG
Organism: uncultured Actinomycetes bacterium; assembly: GCA_903885505.1. Classification (GTDB taxonomy): domain Bacteria; phylum Actinomycetota; class Acidimicrobiia; order Acidimicrobiales; family RAAP-2; genus RAAP-2. The sequence continues at coordinate 5,905 of CAISIU010000031.1, forward strand.
CGAGGTCGCGTCCCTCGGAGACATTGACCACGCACTCGATCACGAGGGCAATTTAGGCGCTGGTGACGTTGAATCCCCGGCGACGAGCCCGCGCGATGCGACGACGCTCACGCTCGCTCTTACCGCCCCAGACGCCGTGATCAACGTGGTTGTCGATCGCGTAGTCGAGGCACGCGGCCTGC
>CAISIU010000032.1 GCA_903885505.1 uncultured Actinomycetes bacterium
ACGCCACGTTGAATATTGAAGTTGCGGAGAATGCCGACGACGAGAATGACCCGCTGTACGAAGTCACCTTCCGGTCGTCGCAGACCTTGACGGCGTACTCCTACGGCGACATTGTGGCGCTGTCGTATTACGTGCCGCAGGTGGCTTCGATGTTCAAGGACCCCGTTATCGAGTCCGTGCGCGACAAGTTGGCTCAGTATTGGCACGGTATGTTCGATGTCATCGACGAGAAGACGGAAAACGGGGCGGTTATCAACGCCAACCTGGGTCGATTGATGACGGTCGGGTACTGGACGGAATCGACGGCATCGGCGGCCGTTCGACGAGTGGTTCCGGTCAGCGTGAGCAGTCACGCGGGTCACGCGTACGTTCGCGTGTACGAACTCACCGAGTCTGGTTCGCAGTGGCGCACGTTCCGCTTGTCGCGGATCACGACGATCCACGCGATCGACAACACGGCACTCGACGTTCCCGCCGATCCGGAGCCGAATTGGCTGGAGAGTCTGGGGGCGGGTGGCGAGCCCGTCATGGTTCTGGTGCAAAGTTCCGCCCGTTACCTCTTCGAGGTGCTTCCCGGCGTCACCTGGGGCCAGACGACCGATGGCCGTGACGTCGCGCGCTTCTCGGCCTCGAGCCGCAGTTTCCTGGACCGCTTGATGGTGGAAGCCGGCGCCGGTGCATCGGTCATCGACGGGGAGAATCGCGACGCGGGCCGCGAGCTGGCGGCTCAGATTCGTAAGCGGATCTAGCGACCTATGTGAGGCGTGATTCGCCTCATTCCCCGACACCGAGCAGACCCCGGGTATTTCACGAGAGATAGCGCTCTCGAACTCGACGGAATTCGAGACGGACCGGCGGGCTGGTTCGTTGGAAGCGACGGTCGTCCGCCGTCAGAGGCCGACCTTCGCGAGCTCTGGCAACCGTCGTCACGAAGCGCGACGGTGGGTATCGATCTCATCGTGGCTGCGCCGCGGATGGTCTCCATCGTCGTGGCGGTGGGAGATGATTCGCAGGCTCGCGCGGTGGTGGCGGCGCATCGTGCGGCCGTCGCCCAGACGGTGAATTTCATCGAGGCCTTTAGCTGGCGCGACCGATTCACCAGCGGCGAGGTGGACATCTATCAGCAACGTCCTCTCGGGCCCACTCCCTCGTTTACCCATGGGGTGAACCGGGCGGGAGAGCCTCACCTTCACGATCACGTCTTACTCGCGGTGCGCCAATCGGAAAATGGTCGAACGGTGAGATGGGGTGACCTTCGCGATGATCTGCTGGCGCTGGATCGCATCTACAAATCCGCGTTACGAGCGGGAGTGATGGAGCGAGGAGGCCCCGCCATCTGGCGAGGCTTCGTGGGCGACGAACATGTCGTGGGTTTCGACGAAGGGTGGCGCGCGATGTGGCCCGGTCATCACGAGCGCGGCGAGGTAAAGAAAATCTGGACGCGCGAGGAAATCCGTACCCAGTGGCAGCAGACGCGAGAGCGATTTGAGCATCAAGTAGGTGAACTGGCACCGCCACGAGCTCGCTTCGACGTTCATCACGCCGAAATGCTGTGGCGTGAGTCACTTCGACGGCGAGCCATTGATGGCCTCGGCATCGTGGCCGCCGCGTATCGATGGGGCACCACCCTTGATGTGCGCGACCGCGGCCTACGAGACCTCGACATCTCCGATTACGCCCATTTTCGAGAGGTCCTCGAGCCGCACCGCGACTTCCCGGCCTACGACAGATCCCTGTCCCTCGAGCGGTCGAGATAGTACGGACGAAGTTGAAGGCGATGAATGGCATTTCGGTCGGTGAGCGCCAGCGCACTATGCGGCGGGCCCGTCGCGATGTCGGCGGGAGTGAGGCGTGAACTCGCGGCTTGATGGATGCTGTGCCCCCGAACACGTCCTCGATGATCGAGCTGCGTCGTGCGTTGCCAGTGCTGCTGCTGTCCCGCCACCAGGCTCACGAGTTCCAGGGTGTCACGATCGGTGATGCCCGGGAGAATGACCGAGGTGGGGAAAAGAGAGAGAAATCCGGAAGCCACTTCGCCCCATCGGTGACGTGCCTGGCTGAGGTCCTGTAAGCAGGCCAGGGTTGTGACGCCGAGACCGCCGCCTTCCGACACGATGGTCGTCAGGTCCGGAAGAGGAGCGACATTCGCGATTTCGTCGAGGGCTAAGAGCACTCTCGACGACGGACGGTCATAGGTGCGGTGAAGGACGCTGTGGATCATGCCCACCACCAGAGGTGCGGTCACGGCTTGAAAGCGACTCGGCGCGACGATGTGCAGGTGATGGCCGCCATCAAGAAATTCGTCAATTCGTAGTGGCGGAAGTCGCGCGGCGTGCCGTGCCGCCTCGGTGCGAACCCCTTCGAGCTGACTGGATGCGGTTGACCAAATGCTGGCGAGCTCCCGGTCCGACGCGGCGAGGACGCCTTCGAGTCCCGCCACCGACGGGTGGTCCGAGCCGTGGTGTGTTCGTAATAGTTCGAGCGCGGGCTCGATTCGCCGAGTGTCAATGTCATTCGCGAATCGTCCGAGAGACACGTGTCGCAGCGCCGCGTCGTGCAACAAGCTGGCTACCAACGTGCTTGATCGTTCGACGAAGTGGTCATGCGAGGAACGATTAAAGAAGCGTGACGCCGCGAGCGACCGCGCCGTGACCACCGCGTCATCCCACCTCACCGAATGCTCAATCGGTGAATATCCCACGCGATGGACCCATGGAGGAATGTCCACGGTGCCACTGGGATCAAAGACCATGGTGTGAATATCGCGACGCGCGCGACTCGTTACCTCGATGACATCAGGCTTCGTTGACGTGGTCACCACGGCGCGTGAACTGCGAAGAATGTTCGGAATGATTAACGACGACGTCTTTCCCGATCGCGATGGACCCAGCACCAGAGTTGATCGCTGCGCACCGCTCCACGCATCACCTCGCTCACCACTGCCGAGATACACACCCTCGTCGGCCATCTCTCTCCCTTAAATACTTGACACGAGCACAAATGCCGAGTCAAATAACAACTGTCCTTCTGCGGAGGAGGCCAACGCGCATGCGTATCGTCGCGAGACGAGGTGCGGCTCGCTTCTTCGTGTCGGGCCGTGAACTGCGATTGGTCGTGAGTACAGCCGGGTGGCTGGACGGACACACTCGAGTTCACGAGTATCGAGTGTCACATGACGAGATCGACCACGGTGGTAGATCTCGGCGGCATTCAGATTCAACGTTGATTCCCAAGGAGGGAAAGTGGCTACTGCTACTAAGAAGGCTCCGGCTAAGAAGGCCGTCGCTAAGAAGGCTCCGGCTAAGAAGGCCGTCGCTAAGAAGGCTCCGGCTAAGAAGGCTGTTGCCAAGAAGG
>CAISIU010000033.1 GCA_903885505.1 uncultured Actinomycetes bacterium
ACCGAGCGACCACGTGCCATGGCTCAAGGACCGCAAGTGGGCCTTCATTCGTATCGAGGGTCGCAACTTCGGTGACGTGCCGCTCAACATCGAGCTCAAGCTCGAAGTGTGGGACTCCCCGAACTCGGCCGGCGTGATCATTGACGCCGTTCGCTGCGCCAAGATCGCGCTCGACCGCGGTATCGGTGGACCCATCCTCGGCCCCTCGGCCTACTTCATGAAGTCCCCGCCGGTGCAGTTCCACGACGACGTAGCGCACAACATGGTCGAAGACTTCGCCAACGGTGGCGAGAACCCCGTCTGGCCGTAAGGATCAGTACAGGTGGAAACCCCCGGCCGAGAGGCCGGGGGTTTTTTTCTTAGGACTGTCGCGTGATCCACCACTCGCGCAGACGTCGCGCGGCGTCCGCGGGTTCAATTTCGCCTTCATCGAGGCGAATCTGCATTAAGAAGTCGAGAGCCTCACCGACGGCGCGCGACGGACCAATTTCCAGCAGTTCCATGATTTGCACGCCGTCGAGTGCGGGACGCTGCGCGTCGAGATCTTCTTGTTGGCGCAGTTGCTCAATGCGCGCCTCCAGGCTGTCCATGCGCTTGGACAACTCCTCAGCCTTGCGCTTGTTGCGTGTGGTGCAGTCACAGCGGGTCAATTCATTCAGACGTGACAAGAGGTGGCCGGCGTCACGCACGTAGCGACGCACCGCCGAATCCGTCCAGCCCATTTGGTAGGTGTGAAAACGCAGGTGCATCTCCACCAACTTGGAGACGTCGTCAATCATCTCTTGGCTGTAGTGAAGGGCCGCCATTCGCTTTCGCGTCATGCGCGCACCCACATGGTCGTGACCATGGAAGGTCACTCCTCCATCAGTGAAGGCGCGCGTCTTGGGTTTGCCAATGTCGTGAAAGAGACAGGCCAAGCGCAAGGTGAGATCGCTGGCGGTGGCCTTGGCCACCACGGCGAAGGTGTGCGATAGGACGTCCTTGTGACGGTGCACGGGGTCTTGTTCGAGCGCGAGGGACGGAAGTTCGGGCAAGAAATACGTCGCGAGTCCAGTGCGGGTAATGAAGTCGAGGCCCGGGGTGGGGTCGTCGGTGACGAGAAGTAAATCCAGTTCCCCACGAATTCGTTCCGGCGACACGATGGTGAGACGCTCCGCTAGTTCTGTCGCGGCCGCCTCGAGCGCGGGGTCGAGGGTGAACTTGAAGCGAGCGGCAAAACGAGCGGCTCGCAACATGCGAAGTGGGTCCTCGGAAAAGAGCACCACGGGGTCCATGGGCGCGCGCAGCAACTGGGCGTTGAGGTCACTCGCTCCACCCGTGGGGTCAATGAGGCCAGGGGTGATGACGTCGAAGGCCATTGCATTGACGGTGAAATCACGACGAACGAGGTCGTCGCTCAGAGTGTCGCCGAAGGTCACCTCAGGTTTGCGCGAGTCATCTCGATAGATCTCACGGCGAAAGGTGGTGATCTCGACGATGGTGTCACTGCCCTTCAGGCGGCCACCCAGGGTGCCGAAGTTGCGGCCCATATCCCAGGTCGCGGCGCAGAGGGGAGCAAGGAGTCTCTCAATGTCGTCGGGACGAGCATTAGTCGTCAGATCAATATCGGGTGAACGGCTCTCAATGTCGAGAAAGGCGTCGCGAATACAACCACCCACGGCGTAGAGCTCGAAGCCGGCGTCGCGAAACGCGGCAGCCACGGGGGCCACGAGGTCAATGACCCGCTGTAAACGCTCGTGCGGTGCCATCGATATAAGGGTAGTCCCCCGTGTTCACTGGTCTCGCCCCACTAAGTTGTTAGTGAATGTCGCGCGTTCGTCGAAACTGGTGGCGCCTCCTACTCGTGAGCGCGCTGGGCTGTATCCCGCTGGCCCCACCGGCGGGCGCGACGACGCCCGCGGCTCCCGTCGTGACCTCGCAGGATTCCTCGACCGATCTACAGCCCACTGGTTACTTTTGGCACTTTTCTGTCGGTAACACCCAGCCTGGTGACCGAGCCGCCGTGACGCTGTATCAACACGCCACCTCCATGACCGATATCCGCAAAGTGGTCGCGGGAAATTTCCGCGGATCCATCCTCGATCAACGAAGTGGCATTGATCCGAATTGTGGGGAGGGCCGCATCTACGTCCACCTCTTCACGACACCCACGTCACTACCGACCGCCTGCGCTGTCGTCAACGATGTTCCCTTGTCCGCACATTGTGCGGGTGACGCGTGCAATGGGGTATATCCCGTCCTCTTAACCATTTATCGCGGTTCCCACACGTATCAACGGTGGATGTTGATGGTCTTTAACGCCACCGCGCCGACCACGCCGCTGAATGTGGCGTGGGTCATCACCGCGACTGCCACGACGGCTCGCGACATTGCGCACACCACGTCGGCGCTCACGGCAATTGCGAGTTCCGAGCCCTACGCCGTGGCGGTGAGTGACACCTCCTTGATGAACGCGTACGTCCAGCAGGGGCGCAGCACCTACGGAGCGGCGATTACCAAGGCCACCTCGGGCCATGTGCACTCTCTGGTTGAGATTGCACCGAGCAACGTGGATGCCGCCACTTTGTTTGCTCACCAGCTACCCGCCGACGCTGCTCAACAGTTCACCTTTTTTTCTCGTATTGCCCGATTGGTCGGCGTGACTCGTGCCGCATCGCCACCCCTCGTCTTTACCGATCTTCCGCATCGAGGTGAACTCGGTTATCTCTCCACCCAGGGATATCGGCACGTTGTTATTCCTGACAGTTCATTAACCTCACCGACGAGTTACACGCAGACCGAAGGTGCACCCTTCTCGGTTCTCAATGGCGGATCGCTTCTCGCCCTGACCACTACTGACCTCACCACTCAAATTTCCACGGCCACCATTGAGCCGGCCCGCCGTGCGTCCCTCCTGGTGGGTGCTCTCAGCTTTATTCACTTCGAGCACCCCTACTGGGAGGCCGCCCCCACCGTCGTGGCCATCACTCCCGCGGCGGCGGGTGGTGATTTTCTGCATCTCGCCGCTCGCGACTTCTCGCATAGCCCCCTGATTCATCTCACGTCTCTCGAAAGAGCGTTCGGCACCACGGCAGTGGGGGCAAACGGTCTACCGACGATTCGCGACGTGTTGTGGCGTGATGCCACTGACTTCACGGATGGTGAACTCGGTCAGTTGAAATCACTCTCACGCGCAGATACCGCTTTGTCGTCAACGGTCAGTTCGAATGATGCGCTCACTAACTTCACCTACACCCGCCTGGTCGCCGAGCGAGTGACGGTGGGTCGCCATGGATGGTTACTCGCCGCCAAGAACGAGTTGGTCCACCAGCTCAATCAGACCCGAGTTGATGAGAGCCCCATCGTCTTGACCTCGCGGGTCTCCACCATCCCGGTCACCATTATCAATCGCACCCCAGGTACCAGCACGGTCGTGGTTCATTTCAGTGGTCATCATCTCGCCATTCACACCTGGCCGACGATGACGATTTCCCTGACCCAACCGACCACGGTGCTGCATATCCCCATTGCGCTGCTGCACGGATCGGTCGGCAACGTCGAGGTCACCGTGATGAGTGGCGACAAGAATCTCGTCCTGGCGCATGCAACGATTCGAGTGAATTACGCGACGGTGTCGACGGTGGGTTTCGTTTTGACCTTCGGCGCTCTCGCCGTCATCGCCATCTGGTGGCTACGTAGTTGGCGTCGAGCGGGTCGCGGCCGACACGGACGGACGGCGTGAAACGCCACGACGTCATACTGGCGTCGGGCACGCTCGCATCACGAGCCACCGGCTTCCTTCGCGTATTGGTCGTCGCGTGGGTGCTGGGCTTCACGCCGTTAGCTGACGCCTACAACCTGGCCAACACCGTGCCTAACATGTTGTACGACTTGGTATTGGGTGGCGTCGCGGGTGCGGCTTTCATCCCGGTCTTTGTCGAGCGCTTGCGGCTAGAAACCCAGCGACGAGCCTGGAAATCCATTTCGGCTGTTCTTACGGGATCGACGTCGGTCATCGTGGTGGCCAGCATCGTGGTGTGGATAACGGCGCCGTGGATCATCGATGGTTTCATGGCGCTGCAGCATCACAGCGCGGTCTCCGCGGCGCAGCGAGACGTCGCCACCACCTTGTTGCGCTGGTTCGTGCCACAAATTGCCGGTTACGCCATCGTATCCATGGTGGGTGCCATCGTCAATATCCACCGGAAGTTTGGAGTCATCGGCTGGGCGCCCGTCGCCAACAATGTGGTGTGTATCGCGGTGCTCATCATCTTTCGACTGGGCAGCTCGACGACCTCTATTCGTCACGTGTCGTCACAGCAACTGCTCGTGCTCGGTCTCGGAACCTCCGCGGGTGTTCTACTCCAAGCGCTGATTGTCATCCCGTCGCTTCGAGGAACGGGTGCGTCGCGACTCACACCACGCTTTGACTGGCACGACCCCGCGTGGCGTGCCGTTCGACGTCTCGGTAGCTGGACTATCGGGGTGGTGCTCACTAATCAGATATCACTCTTCGTGGTGTTGGCCTTTGCGGTCGCCATGGGAGGCAATGGCCCCGTGAGCGCGTACACCTACGGCTGGAGCTTTATGCAAATGCCCTACGCCGTGGTGGTCGCCACCATTCTCGCCACGCGCACTCCGCTGTTGGCCGAACACGCCACTGATGGTGATCTTCGCGCCTTCAGCGAGATCGCCACTGACATTTTGCGCCGAGCGCTCGTCATCATCATTCCGGTGTCCCTCTTTCTCCTCGTCCTCGCGCGCCCGCTGGTGGCCGTCGTGCTCGGCGGGGGAAATTTGTCGCGTAGCTCACTCGCCGGAATCTCCTTATCGGTGCTCGCGGTGGGACTGCCGGGTTTCACCATCTTTCAAATCGCGATCCGCACCTTGCAAACTTTGCAGCGCGCCGTTGACGTCTTTGTTCTCTACGTGGTGCAAAACGCCCTCACCGTGGCGGGCGCGCTCTTGCTGGGGCGTCACTCGTTTGGTGGCTTGGTGGGTTCCATTTCCTTGGCCTACAGCGTCGCCGCGCTGTTGGCTCTGTCCACCGTTCGTTATCGCGGCGTCTCACTCACCAGCAACCTGTTCTCTCCCGCGGTGCGCTACGCCAGCTTCTGGGCCTTTGTGGCGTCAGTGATGACAATCATCACCTACGACGCCTTTTCGGCTCATCGTGGCCTCGGCTTACTCATTCGTTTTGTGGTGTCGGCGGTGAGCTGCGTGGCGGTCTGGGGCGTGGGCTACCTGTATTGGTTAGAACGTTCCAAACTTGAGCGCCGCTCGCGTGGCAATGTGTAAGACAACGGGCAACGCTGCCCAAGGGGGTTTCCATGTCCAACGTTCACATCATCACTGACAGTGCCTGTGATATTCCCGATGACCTGATCGCTCGATTGAACATCACGGTCGTTCCGCTGTCCATTCGTTTTGGCGACGAAGAATTTGTCGATCGCCGCGACCTCACGCCTTCCCAGTTCTGGGACAAGTGCCGCAGCTCGAGCACGCTGCCGGAAACCGCCGCACCCGCACCGGGAGCTTTCCATCAGGCCTACGAGGACGCTGCCGACAACGGCGCCACGGGCATCGCGGTCATCGCTCTCTCGGGCGACCTCTCGGCCACGTGCCAGTCCGCCACTTTGGGTGCCGATGGTTTTGACCGCGTTCCGGTGACGGTGGTCGACTCGCGGGCCGTGACCTTGGCACAGGGACTCATTGTGATTGCGGCGGCCGAACTGGCCGCCACGGGAGCGTCGCTCGATGACGTGGTGAGTTTGGCTCGTGACTACGTCACGAAGACGCACGTCATCGGCACCATTGACACTCTCGATCACCTCATCAAGGGTGGCCGTCTCAAGGGGGCGAGGGCTCTCCTTGGTTCCATGCTTTCCGTGAAGCCCTTGTTGAAGTTGGAAAATGGCGTGGTGGTGGAAGCGGGTCGCGCCCGCACCCGTTCCAAGGCCTTCGCCCAACTTCACGATGCCGCCGCCACGGCGGGTCCCTTGGCCTGGGTGGGCGTCACTCATGGCGATGCCCCCGATGTCGAGAAGCTTCTCGAGCTCCTGGACGACCTCACCGTGCAGAACCCGGTGGTGGTGAGTCAGATGGGCTCCGTGGTAGGAACCCACGGCGGTCCCGGCATTGTCGGCGTGAGTTGGATTACCGCTTAATCCGCGTCGTTCGCGGCGGCAATGTCCGCGCGCACCGCATCCATATCTAACGCGAGCGCCTGGTCGATGAGGTCACGCAGTGACGCGTCGGGCAGGGCGCCGGCCTGCGAGAAGACCACGACTTGGTCGCGAATAATCATCAACGTTGGAATCGACTGGATGTTGAACATGCCGGCGAGTTCTTGCTGTGCCTCGGTGTCGACCTTTCCGAAAATCACGTCGGGGTAGTCGTTCGAGACGGTGTCGTAGATGGGCCCAAACATCCGACAGGGGCCACACCACTCCGCCCAGAAGTCAATGAGGATGGTGCCTCCCGCAATGACGGTGGACTCGAATGATTCACGAGTGAGTTCGATGGTGGACATGGGGCTCCTTTGTTCTCTCCAGTCTGCCTGATTTCACGAGGGACACCGAAGGGAAAAGTGGGTGGTGAGCGATAGGGTGCGAGGTGTGAGCAACGCCGACGAATCGAACCGCGACGTCATCGATCAGGGCTTTGAAGTCCTGGATGGGGCTGTCGACTGGTTCCACGACAAGGTCCTGCGCCCCATTGCCCTGATCGGTCGAACCATTGCCTACGGCTTGGTTTTTCTGACTTTGGCGGTGGCGGTGACGGTGCTGATCGTGATTCTGCTGGTGCGCATCTGTGACGCGTACCTCTTTGCCGCTCACCCCTGGATCACCGATCTCGTCATCGGAGCAATCCTCTGGGTTATTGGTCTGTGGGTATGGCGACGTCGTCGTCCCACCCTTCGTTAAAGGACGTCATGACACACACTCGTGTTCTCGTTGTTGGTTCTGGCCCCGCCGGTCTCACTGCCGCCATTTACTCCGCTCGCGCCCAGCTCTCGCCCATCGTCATTGAGGGTGAACCCTCAAGCACCACCGACCAACCGGGCGGCCAGTTGATGATTACCACCGACGTGGAGAACTTTCCTGGTTTTCCCGACGGCATCATGGGTCCCGAGCTCATGGGCAAAATGCGTGAACAAGCCGTGCGTTTTGGTGCCGACTTACGCATGGCCAAGGTGACGGCCATCGACACCAGCGTGCGACCCTTCCGCGCCACGGTCACTGATGGTCCCGACCGTGAAATTACGGCCGATACGGTGATTATTGCCACGGGAGCCCGCTCGCTCATGTTGGGCGTGCCCGGTGAAGACCGTCTTCAGAGTCACGGACTATCGACCTGCGCCACCTGTGACGGCTTCTTCTTTCGTGATCAGGACATTGCCGTCGTCGGTGGAGGTGACTCCGCCCTCGAAGAAGCTCTTTTCCTGACGCGCTTTGCGTCATCAGTGACCTTGATTCACCGTCGTGATTCACTCCGCGCCTCGAAAATCATGCAAGAACGCGCTCTCGCTCACCCCAAGATCAAGGTGGCGTGGAACCGTCAGGTCGTCGAAGTTCTCGGAGAAAGCTCGGTGTCAGGCCTTCGTGTGCGCGACACCGTGTCGGGCAACGAGGAAGAGCTGGCCGTTACTGGTGTCTTTGTCGCGATTGGCCACGTCCCCAACACCGACATTGTGAAGGGCATTGTGGACCTCGGCGAAGACGGTTACGTCATCACGGGACCGGGTAGCTACACCAGCGTCGATGGCATCTTTGCCGCCGGTGACGTGCAGGACCACCACTATCGCCAAGCCATCACGTCGGCGGGCTCAGGGTGCATGGCCGCCATCGACGCCGAGCGATGGCTCGAAAGTCGAGGAATGTAACGACTCTTATTGTGGCGCCACCGCTAGATTGATTTCACGGAGGTGCACGATGAGTGAGAACATTCAAGAACTGACAGACACCAACTTTGCGAGCGTTATTTCCACGGCCGACAAGCCGGTAGTGGTTGACTTTTGGGCCGAATGGTGTGGACCCTGCAAGCAGATTGCTCCCATCCTCGAGGAGCTGGCTGTCGAGCAGTCGGAGCGTTTCACGATCGGCAAGCTGAATGTTGATGAGCAACGCGCGGTGGCAAACCAGTACGCGATCATGAGCATCCCGACTTTGATGGTTTTTAAGAACGGTGAAATGGTGGGTCGCATCGTTGGTGCGAAGCCCAAGGCCGCCCTCCTGGACGAAATCGTCCGTAGCCTCTAAAAGCCCTGGTCAACGCTACTTTAAGACAAGGTGCTCGCGGGGCTGACGTCCTCGCCCTGCACGAACTTCTTCGCCGCGTGGGCTTTGACATCACCGGCGATATCTACAGTGACGCCACGGTTCACGCGGTCAGCGCGTTTCAACGTTCTACTCGTCTTCCCGTTACCGGTGCCCTCGATCCACTGACGGCGCAGCAACTAGGTCAGTATCAATACGACCTCGGTGATCGACTTCTCTTTCGCCAAGACCCTCCCTTGGTCGGTCATGACGTCGCGGAACTTCAGGCATCATTGGCGCAATTGGGATTTGATCCGGGCACCGTTGACGGTCTCTTTGGTAACGACACGGACCACGCACTGCGTGATTTCCAACTCAATTGTGGGCTGGAAGCCTCAGGAACTCTCACGCGGGCCACCTTGACCGAACTTCGTCGTCTTCGCCCCACCGTCCCGAAGGTGACCGTTTCTGAAGCCCGAGAAAGTGGTCTACTCCAGGCTCGCATTGCGGGGCCTCTTGTGGCCGTGGGCGGATACCTCGCCACGACTATGGCGGATGCGTGGTCGTCCTATGGACCCAGCCTGTCCGCAACGGATGAAAATGGATTAATTGAGGCCGCCAACAGTGACCACGCGTCACTCGCCATATGGATCGAGAATTCGTCGACTCCGGCGGTGACCTACTTTGCGGGTCCCCACTCGTTTTCCGCCACTGGATCGACCCTGGCAACACATCTCGCCACCGAATTGTCCTGTGCCCTTCGGGGAATAGACGACACTTTTCTGCGGCGCACCAAAATGACCGCTCTCATTTTGTCGGTCACCGATGACTTTGACGCGGTGAAAGTCTGTGCAAAACTTTCCGAAGCGCTATCCATAAGTAATTAGATTACATAGATAAATAGGGCTTTTACTGGGTAACAGTGTGACAGAAGTATGAAGTTTCAGGTTAACCCACAAGTTAATCCACAGGCTGGGGATAACTTTAACTTGACCTTTACTTCAAGGTGAGAGTTTACTCTGAAATTGCCTTGTAAATACGCTCGAGGTCATCAAGGTCGGCGAAATCGATGGTGATCTTGCCATTCTTGCCCTTGATCTCGACGTGGACGCGGGTGTCCAGGTAGTCCTCTAGCATCTTCTCCAGTTCGGTCACGATGGCGTCCGGCAAGGGACGAAGGATTGGTCCCTTCGGGGTCGTCGGGACCACCTTGGGTGCTGTGGGCTCCAAGTTGCGTCGAACTTCCTCTTCAGTGGCTCGCACTGACAAGTCACGACTGGATATATCGGTGACCAGTTGGGCCTGACGAGCAAGGTCAGCCACCGCAAGAAGGGCTCGCGCGTGGCCTGCGGAAATCTTCCCCTGGCTCAAAGCTTCCTGAGCGGCCGGTCCGAGTTGGAGGAGGCGAAGGATGTTGGTGACCGTGGTGCGGTTCTTACCCACTCGTTGAGCAACCTCGTCGTGGGTCAACCCAAACTCGTCAATCAACTGCTGGTAAGCCGCGGCTTCTTCCAAGGCACTGAGGTCCACTCGGTGGAGGTTCTCCACGATGGCTCGCTCAAGACTGTCACGACTCGTGAGGTCATCTTGGATAAGGGCGGGGATGGAGGTGAGACCCGCGATCTGAGCAGCGCGCCAGCGACGCTCACCCGCAATCAATTCAAACTCCCCGGCAGTGGCACCCGGCTTCACGATGATGGGTTGAATCACACCCACCGCTGCGATTGAGTCCGCCAGGGACTGGAGGGTCTCATCATCAAAGACTCGACGTGGCTGGTACGTATTGGGCCGAATGACGGTGATGTCAATGACCCGCAAAGGGCTGTCACTCACTACGTCGTTCGTCTCCGACGCCGTTGGTTCTCCTTCAGGAATCAGTGACCCCAGTCCACGACCGAGTCCAGTGCGCTTAGCCATTGTCAATCTCCTCTGCAAGGTCGACGTAGGCGCGAGCGCCCTTCGACGTAGGGTCAAATACGGTGATCGGCTGGCCGAAGCTGGGAGCTTCCGCTAACCGAATAGTTCGGGGAATTCGGGTCTTGCACAATTCGTTCGGGAATGCCTTGGCAACTTCGTTGGCGACATCCTGAGTTAGCGTGGTGCGGTTGTCAAACATGGTGAGGACAACGCGAGTGATGCGCAATGACGGGTTCAGGTTGCGCTGGACTAAGTCCACAATCTTTTGCAACTGAGTGAGGCCTTCCAGAGCGTAGAACTCACACTGCATAGGGACCAAGATGTCAGTAGCAGCGGCAAAGGCGTTGATAGTGATCAAGCTCAATGACGGGGGACAGTCCATAAAGACGTAGTCGAAGTCACCATCGACGGACTCAATGGCACGCTTGAGGCGAAGTTCGCGGGAAATGACCGAACTCATCTCCTGTTCGACGGCAGCCAAGTCCAAGGTGGCAGGGGCAACAAAGAGATTGTTGTATCCGGTGGGCTCGACAACATCAACGAGGGGAGTTTCATTTAGAAGGACGTCATAGACGGACTTGTCGAACTTGTGATAGTCGAGCCCCAGACCTGTAGTGGCATTTCCCTGGGGGTCCAAGTCGATAATGAGGACTCTTTTCCCGCGTTGAGCGAGTGCCGCACCGAGGGAAATAGTGGTGGTGGTCTTACCGACCCCACCCTTTTGATTCGCTACAGCGAAGATCTTGGTTGACCCTGGCTCTGACATGCCCCTCATTCCGACGGTGAGTTGGTCGCCGTTGGCAAACCCGTACCATTCAACACGCTTCGCGCTCCCCCGTCAAGTGTTCCACGTGAAACATCTCAGAAAATGGCGAAGGATGGGTCGTTAATGTTCCACGTGAAACACCGCCGATGGCTACCTCCCATCAATTGAGGTATTCGTCCCCCTTGTGAAGTAGCGAAAATGGGAAAACAGCCTTTGCCTCTTCCTCTGATCGCCACGCACCCTCGAGGGCCTTATCTAATAGGGCTCTATCACGAGAAGCCAGGGGGTATATCTCTCTGGACGTTTCACGTGGAACATCTCGAGAGATATTCATCTCTTGTTCAATCGATCGAGGCCAAGATGTATCAACTCCCATGACGTGTCCAAGAGGGAATACCTCGGGAACGTTTCACGTGGAACATCGCCGACCTATTTCAGAGCTACAAGGCAGCAAGGGTGCTGAGCCGCTGATTCGTAGGCGTTTCACGTGAAACATCGGGGAGAGTCGAATACGTACTCAACGTTCCACGTGGAACATTCGCAGCTATCGCCACAGTGGCTTTCGTCCTGGAGCCCCATTCGGACGCGGATATACCGATGGGGTATCTGCCACTTTCCTGAAATACGCTATGGAGCCGGTAGGGAAGTTGAGTAGGGAAAACTCCAGTCCCAGTTTCGCTAATCCTTCTTGGTTCCAGCGAGATCCATCTGATTCGGGCGGCTCGGAAACGAGTAGCACTCCCCCAATGTTGAGGAATCGAACCGCACATTCGGCCGTCACTGCGGGTGGTCCGAAGAGTCTGGCCACCACAAGATTGAAGGTTGCCTCAAGGTCCTCTCGGCGTGCCAACTCTTCCATGCGGCCTGTCTCCACACCGTAGGAGGGTGCCCCAGTCCACTCAGACACTTCGCTGAGGAATCTGGTCCGCTTCTCCATGGAGTCACTAAGAACGCCTCCTGAGGCCCATACGGTCGCCAAGACCAACCCGGGGATACCTCCGCCACTGCCCATGTCCATCCACCGGTCGGGATGGGTAGGCGATACCTCATCCCATGCCGTCAGGAAGAGCTCAGCCTGGGTGATGTGGGGAGAAAAGTCACCAGGGCCTAAAAAGCCCCGCGCCCTCGATTCCTCGAGGGCGCGGGGTAACCAGTTCTGATTCACAGAATCAATTATGCCAGTGCGATCACCACAAAGCGGCGAGGCTCTTCACCTTCAGAGCGGGTAACGATGTCTGCCTGCTCCGTCAAGGCGTCATGGACGGCCTTGCGGTCCGCGGGGCTCATCGGCTCGAGGGCGCGCTCCTCACCGGAGGTGCGCACTTCTTCGGCAACCTGGAGGGCGAAACGGCCAAGGGCCGCCACGCGACGCTCACGGTACTGAGCCACATCCACCAGGATGCGGTCAGTCTTAGCCGGACTCTTCGCCTGAACCACCGTGCGGGTGATTTCCTGGAGCGCCTGGAGGGTGGTTCCCTTCGGGCCAACCAAGACACCGAGCTCAGTGGGGGGATTGGTGTTGACCGCTAACTCCACCGTCTCCGCGTCAATCTCGTTGACGGAAACCGTCGCCGTAATCTCCATTGCCTCCAGCAAACCCTCAAGGAAGCTCTTGGCTACCTGTGCTTGCTCGGCCAGTGATATTCCTTCAGCCACGGTGCCCTCCTTGGGGGTCGTCGGATTCTTCTTCTCTACAGGCTTCTTCTCAGCCCGTTCCTTTGCCGGACGCTCCTTCGGCGTGTCTGCCGTGGAGCCTCCGTCGTTCCTGCGGTTGTCAGTCTTCTTGTCACCGCTGCGTCGTCCCTCGGGGCGGCGCTGGCGAGTGCGCTTCGGGCGAGGACCCACGGGACGAACTCGAGCGCGAACTCGAGCCTCTCCGCGAACTCGTCCGAAGAGACCCTGCTTTGGCTCCTCGAGAACTTCAATATCAGCGTCGGAGTGACCAACTCCCAAATGTTGGAGGGCCTTTTGTGAGGCCTCCTCCACAGTCTTACCAGTCGTTTCTACCCAATCCATCCTTAACGGCCTTTCCGCTTCTTTTTGTTTTTTGAGCGATTCTGCGCTCGAGCCGGGGCGGACGAAGTCGACGACCCCTGGTCATCAGCACGGGCCGGAAGCTCTCGCTCCCGTGCTGATCCCGGATTACTCACACCAAGGCGGAACATAACGTCCTGGGTGATAATTCGAATGATGTTGGACACGATCATGTACAGCACGACCGCGGCCGGAATGATGAAGTAGATGTAGGCGAACATGATGGGCATGAGGCGCTGAATCATCTGCTGCTGGTTAGGAACGTTCTGACCGGTCTTCTTGGCGCGCTGGTTGATCTGCGCCATCTGGAAGTACTGGAGGCCCACCGCCAGGAACACAAAGACAAAGTAGGGAACTGCGGCCCAGGCGGACGAGTGGTGACTAAATGGCTTTTCAGCCATATCGAAGCCAAAAACCTTCAACTGACCATGAGCGGCCACAATGCTCTCGTGCAGCTTTGACGTCAGGGGGATGTACTTCGGCTCCGAGATGTAGTGGGCCGGGGTCATCAAAGTTGCTTTGATAAGGGTCGTGTTGGACAACCCCTTAATGACTTGGTACAAAACGAAGAGGAAGGGTCCCTGCACCAGCATGGGCAAACAACTCGACATCGGGTTGACGTTTTCTTCCTTGTACAGGCGCATCAACTCTTCATTGAGAGTTTGACGGTTCTCTGGTCCCTTGTACTTGGCCTGCAATTTTTTGATTTCAGGTTGGATTTTTTGCATTGCCACCATGCCGCGAGTGCTCTTCACGGTGAGGGGGGTCATGACGGCCATAATCACGATGGTGAGCATCATGATGGCGAAGCCATAGTTGGGGATCAGCGAATAGAAGAAGGCCAGGAGCCAACCAAACAGGCTGAAAACAGGGTGAAAAATTGCGGCAATGCTTGAACCGATACTGGCCAACATGACTATCTATCTTTCTGGGGCGGGTGGAACTAAGTCGATCCCGTGGGGACCGAAGGGATTGCACTTCAGAACTCGTTTTGTCGACAGCCACATTCCACGGACGAGGCCGTGAGTAGCTAACGCTTCAAGAGCGTAGGTGGAGCAGGTGGGGTAAAAGCGACACGGTGACGGGCGACCCGCCACTACTGCTTGGTAGAAACGAATGAGAGCAGACAGCGCCCGAACCCGGCGCCGGTCAGTGAAGTCCGGCTCGGTGAAGGGCGGCATCAAGGTGGGTGCGCAGCTCGTCATAGGATAAGTTGCCTGTTCCGTTACCGCTTCTGATCAGGTAAAACCCTGTCGGAAGGGTGGAGGCTTGCTGAGTCAAGAGATCACGCAGTCGGCGTCGAATAAGGTTTCGAACGACCGCATTACCCACCGTCTTTCCCGTCGCAAAGGCCACCGATACCTCGGTGCTGCCCGAGACATAGCTCACCCGGAGGGGGCCACTATGTCCACGGTGGGAAGGCCGCGCTAACAGCGCGAACTGCCGGCGGGTAGTTACCCGACCCAGCGGTGCCACCTAGACGGTCAGGGAGTGACGACCCTTAGCGCGGCGGGCGCGCAAGATCGCACGGCCAGCCTTCGTCGACATGCGGGCACGGAAACCGTGGGTGCGCTGACGCTTACGCTTGTTGGGCTGGTAAGTCCGCTTCATTGTGTCCTCGTTTCAATACGCCAGTTAACGGGGTCCTACGGACCACCCCGGCTCACTAGCAGACGAGTTTACCCGATGGACAAAACTCCATTGGCGGAGAGTCACAAAACGGTGTAGGGTGACCCTCCCTGCGGTTCATTCGAACCGCTCACAGAGGCTTTCAGGCCTGTGTGTTAATTGTTGATTACGCTGTGGAGGGCGATCGTGCAGACTATTGACGATCTATGGCCCCAATGCCGTCTCTCCATTGAAACAAAAGTGAATCGAGGGGCTTGGCTGGGTGGACTCAACACTCTGAGCCTTGTTGATTACTCCGACGAGGCCGTTGTCCTCGGGGTGGCGACTGCTGCGCAGTACGCTCGTATCGCCGATCGCCATTTCGACCTCATCCAGGAGTCGGTCCACGAGTTTTTTGGTTCGGGCACCACTTTGCGACTCGAAATTGATGAGAGTGCGGCGCCAGCTCCAGTGGCGCCCGTCGCTACCGAACCGGCCGCGACCTCATCGACGCCATCTGCGAGCCCGATGTCAACGGCGGGACGTGATCGATCAACGCGCCTCGACCCAAAAATGACCTTTGAGAGCTTTATTCCGGGTCAGTCCACCCGTCTAGCCTTCGCCGCGGCTCAAACGGTGGCGGAAACACCAGGTCGGGCCTACAACCCCCTTCTCATTCATGGACCGTCGGGCTTAGGTAAAACCCACCTATTGCACGCGATTGGCAACTATGTCAATGCCCACTACCCCAACCGCAGTGTGGTCTACGTGTCCACGGAGACCTTTCTCAATGACTTCATTGAGGCCATCCAGACCAAGTCCACGTTGGCTCTTCACAAGCGCTATCGAGAGTGCGACGTCCTTCTTATTGACGACATCCAGTTCATGGAGTCCCGAAAGGGAACCTTCCATGATGAGATTTTTCACACCTACAACGCCCTACACGGCGAAGGTAAGCAAGTTGTTCTAACTAGTGACCGCTCGCCGAGAGATCTCGCGGGCCTCGAGGACCGTTTCCGGACCCGCTTGCTCCAGGGCCTCATCACTGAGGTTGACCAGCCCGACCTTCAGACCCGAATCGCCATCATTCGTTCTAAGGCCGCGGCCGACAACATTGTTCTTCCTGATGACGTCGTTGAATTCATCGCGAATCGAGTTCGTGACAACATCCGTGAACTTGAGGGTTCCATCACCATGCTGCGGGCGTACGCTGGTCTTCGGCAGGAGAAAATCAGCCTCGAACTAGCCCAAAGCACTCTGAGCAACATCGGCCAGGAGCAAGTCATCTTGTTACCGGACACGATTGTGGCGGCTGTGGCTGAGTTCTATGGCTTCTCATCTACCGATATCAAAGGACCCAATCGCTCGCGCCCTTTGGTCACCGCTCGTCACGTGGCCATGTTCCTCATGCGCGACCTCTTGCCGGACTACTCGTACCCGATGATTGCCCGTGTTTTTGGTGACCGCAACCACACCACTGTGATTGCGGGAGTAGAGAAGATCAAGGCGCAGTTGCCCAATGATCAGCAGCTGTTCACCCAGGTGACCCAGCTCAAGCGTCGCCTGCAATCGACCACGGAATAGCTGTGGGAACCCTTCACGGTGGCTGTGGGAATCTCGTTGACGACAGTCCCGTCATCCACATCAAGTCTCACCGTAAGTTTCTGGTTGAAACTTGGTTGCCCACAGACCTGTGGATGATGAACCAGAAACTTGAACCCATCTCATCAGGACGTTTGAGGATTAACGCACAATCCACAGACCTACTACTACTAAGAGATATCAACATAGAAAAGCCCATCTAGTCTCTGGTGCGGAGATAAGGGAGTCCCATGAAGTTCAAATCAGAAAAAGACCTACTCGTTGAGGCCTTGGCCGCTGCGAGCCGTGTCACAAGCCGAACCCCTGGCCCGACCTTTGGTCTCCTTTTGACCTTGACCGGTAATCAACTGACCATTACCGGTACCGACCTCGAGACGACAGTGCGCGTCACCTTGGACGTCATCGGTATTGACGATGGTGCCGTAGTGATCCCCGCCCGCCTTCTCGTTGACTCCACCCGCCTTTTGGATGCCGGTGCCGTCACGGTGGGCCTCAAGAGCCCCGACAGCGACGAAGTAACCGTGTCCCTCGGCCGTGCGGCGTACTCCCTGCGTACCTACCCCCTCGTTGACTACCCCAAACTCCCCGCCGTCCCGGCTCCGACGAGCACCTTGCCGGCATTGGACTTTGTCCAAGGTCTGTCACAGGTCGTCAGTGCGGCCTCTGATGACTTGTCGGGTCGACCCTTGTTGACCGGTGTGCTGTTTACCCAGCACGAAGGAACCATGCGTCTGGTCGCCACTGACTCGTACCGTCTATCCATTCGCGACGTTCCGGGTGTGCCGCCTTTGTCGAGTACTGGTGACGTACTGGTGCCGGCTAAGACTTTGACGGAAGTCCTGCGCGCTGCCTCCTCCTTGTCAGTGGACTCGGAAATTGCGATCTCCCTGTCGGATTCCGAAGTGACCTTCTTGGTGGGATCAGTGGCGATTGCCAGCCGACTCATCGACGGCAACTTCCCCGACTACCGCCAACTCATCCCGGCGTCCTACCCGAACTCACTGCGAGTGGCCAAAGACACCTTGTCTAATTCGCTGCGTCGTGCTCGCGTGGTCGCGAATGAGCAGAACTCGTCGGTCAAGCTCACTTTGCGTGACGGCGGCGCCGATGTGCAATCCACCGCACATGACCGTGGCGACGTGGCGGACAACGTGGACGCGGACTTCCAGGGCGACGAACTCACCATCGCGTTTAACCCCAAGTTCCTGATGGAAGGAATTGAGGCTGTAGTGGGTGACGAGATCATCTTGGAAACAACGGATGCGTCGCGGCCGGCCATGATTCACGGCGTAGATGACCTGTCGTTCCGCTACCTCATCATGCCCGTTCGGGTTCAATAAGCACGGTGGGACTGGTTTCCCTCACCCTTCGCCACTTTCGACTCTTTGATGACGTGACAGTGGCGCCCGATCAGGGTGCGGTAACCGTTTTTCTGTCTCCTAACGGCACCGGAAAGACCAGTGTTTTAGAGGCGATTCACTTCCTGGGTACGGGTCGATCCTTTCGTACCAGCACCGCGGGTGATGTCATCGCGAATGGTCAGTCCACCGCGGAGATTCACGGGGTGTTCGACCACGACGGACGACACATCACCGTCGACTTCACCATCACACGTGGTGAACGAGCGGTAACCAAACGAATGTTGATTAACGGTCAGCGTCCCACAAATCAAGCCGCGGCGGCCGAGGTGGTGCCGTTATCCATCTTCACCCCCGACGGCGTCGACATGATTCGCCGAGGGCCAGAAACTCGTCGTGACTTCATGAGTGACCACGTGGTCGCGATTCATCCGACGGTGGGTGATGTTGCTGATCGATACGAGCGGGTCGTTCGCCAACGAAACGCCATTTTGCGTTCTGGGCGAGAAAGTGGCCCTACCCCCTTTCTCCGTCGCGAACTGGAGCCATGGACGAGTCAATTCGTCGAGCTCGCCCAGAGTTACACCCATCACCGTCACCAGTTCATTACCGACCTCGTTGACCTCGCGCAAGAGGCGTATCGCGGTCTCACCGATTCACGTGATGTGCTCACGCTCGGATACGAGCAATCGTGGACGGGCGAACTAGCCCCGGCTCTTCGAGATGTCGATCGCGAAGAGTGGGCCCGCGGCACCTGCGTTCTCGGTCCCCACCGAGACGACTTTTACGTTGAAATCAATGGGCGCGACGCCCGCCGACAGGCCTCACAAGGCGAACAGCGCTCGGCGGCTTTAGCCCTTCGTTTAGCGGCGCATCACCTCCATGAACAAGTTCGCGGCCAGCGACCCCTTCTACTTCTGGACGATGTTTTTAGTGAGCTCGATCCTCTGCGCTGCGACCGCCTGCTGACATTGCTGCCCGTGGGTCAAACCCTGCTCACCACCGCATCACCACTGCCCTCGGGAATGCAACCCGCTTCCATCTTGGATATTTCGGGAGGTGGCTATGTGGCGCCGTAGTGAGGGTCCGCGACCGTTGCGAGACGTGCTGAACGATTTACGCCACCGACACCAACGTGTTGACTTTGACGCGACCACCCAGATCGCGCAGGTGTGGGAACAGGTAGTCGGTCCCGCCATCGCGGCTCGTTGCCCCACTGAGAGCCTCGTTGATGGTGTGCTGACGGTCCGCACGCCAGGGGGTGCATGGTCCGCTCGACTTCGCGAAGACGAGGTAAACATCGTCACTCAACTCAGCGAACTGACGGGCTCAACAATTCGTTCACTCCACGTCGTAATTGCCTCGTAGAGGCGCATTTTTGACACACCCGACCGGTAGGATTCAACCGGTTCTCTCGCGACCTCTAAGGCGCGTTGAGTGATGAAAGGAACCCTTCGTGGCTGACAAGAGCAAAGACTCCTCTAGCTACGGCGCAAGTGACATCACCGTTCTCGAAGGGCTTGAACCTGTTCGTAAGCGCCCTGGTATGTACATCGGTTCGACGGGCCCCGCAGGACTACACCACTGCATCTGGGAAATTGTCGACAACGCCGTAGACGAAGCAATGGCTGGCCATTGCACCCGTATTGACGTCACCATTTTGAAAGACGGCGGCTGTCGCGTCGTTGACGATGGTCGTGGCATTCCTGTGGATGAGCACCCGCAATACCCCGGTAAGTCCGCGGCGGAAATTGTGTACACCGTGCTGCACGCCGGTGGAAAGTTCGGTGGTGGTGGTTACAAGGTCTCCGGTGGTCTTCACGGTGTGGGTGCCTCGGTCGTGAACGCACTATCCACCAGCTTGACGGTGGAAGTTGACCGCCACGGCAAGCACCACGTTCTCAAGTTCATCGATGGTGGTAAGCCGCAGGGCAAGCTCACCATCACGGGTGACGCGCCGCGCGACCGGACCGGCACCACGGTGACCTTCTATCCGGACCCCACCATCTTCGAAGAAATTGATTTCCGTTCACAGACGGTGATTGAGCGACTCCAGATCATGGCCTTCTTGAACAAGGGCCTCGAGATCCGTTTCGCCGATGAGCGTGCGGGTCGTGAGATGAAGGAGACGTTTAAGTACAGCGGCGGCATCGTCGACTACGTACGTCACCTCAACGCCTCGAAGGAATCCCTCTTCCGTAAAGTCGGTTACTTTGAAGCCGCCGAAGAGACGCAAGAAGTGGAAATCGCGTTCCAGTGGAACACCGGTTTCTACGAGTCGATTCACTCTTTCGCCAACGGCATCTCGACCACCGAAGGTGGAATGCACGAAGAGGGTTTCCGCAAGGCCCTGACTAATGCGGTCAACAAGTACGCCAAGAAGCGTGGACTTCTCAAGGAGAAGGACGAAAATCTTCTCGGTGAAGACATTCGTGAAGGTCTGACCTGCATTATTTCCGTGCGTCTGGCCGAACCGCAGTTCGAAGGTCAGACCAAGGGCAAGCTCGGCAACGTCTCCATGCGTTCGCTCGTCGAGCGTGCGACCAACGACAAGTTGGTGGAGTGGCTTGAGGAGAACCCGAAGGAAGCGGGCCAGATCGTTCAAAAGAGCGTGTCGGCCGCGCGAGCACGCATGGCTGCTCGCACCGCGCGCGACCTCACCCGTCGTAAGAGTGCCCTCGATGGCGCTGGTCTTCCCGGCAAACTCGTGGACTGTTCCTCACGCGATCCTCGTGAGAGTGAACTGTTCATCGTGGAAGGTAACTCCGCTGGTGGTTCCGCCAAGGATGCGCGTGACCCGCGCACCCAGGCCATCTTGCCGATTCGCGGAAAGATCTTGAACGTCGAGAAGGCGCGCACCGACAAGATTTTGAAAAACACTGAAATTCAGGCCCTTATCGCCGCCATTGGCGCCGGTGTGGACAACGAGTTCGATGTCTCCAAGATCCGTTACGACAAGATCATCTTGCTCGCGGACGCTGATGTCGACGGCAGTCACATCCGCACACTGCTACTCACCTTCTTCTTCCGTCAGATGACGTCACTGGTCACGGAGGGTCACATCTATGTGGCGCAACCGCCGCTGTACTCGACGCTCACCGGTAAGGAAAAGACCTACCTCAAGGACGACGCGGCGAAGGCCAAGTTCCTCGAGGAGCACCCCAATCACAAGAACGACTTCCAGCGCCTCAAGGGCCTCGGTGAGATGGACTACGACGAACTACGCGACACCACTATGGATCGCACCAAGCGCTCGTTGTTGCAGATCACCGTGGAGCAGGCCGCTCTGGCCGACGAAGTGTGTTCCATTCTCATGGGTGACGACGTCCCGCAGCGTCGCCACTTCATTCAGACCAACGCAAAGGACGTGCGCTTCCTAGACATCTAGGAGCGCGGAGGAATATGGCACGTAAGAAGAATGACGCCGGGGCCTCAACCCCCGATCCCAGTGAGACCTTTGGGTACATCGAACCCGTCGAGATCAATTTCGAAATGGAGCGCTCGTTCCTCGAGTACTCCATGTCGGTCATCGTTAGTCGGGCTCTGCCCGACGTTCGTGACGGATTGAAGCCGGTTCACCGCCGCATCTTGTACTCCATGTTCGACCAGGGCCTCTTGCCTGACCGACCGCACACCAAGTGCGCGAAGGTGGTTGGCGAAGTGATGGGTACCTATCACCCCCACGGTGACTCGGCCATTTACGACGCTCTCGTTCGTATGGTGCAGGACTTCTCCATGCGCCACCCGCTCGTCGATGGTCACGGCAACTTCGGCGGTACCGGACCAGACGAAGGTGCCGCAGCGATGCGTTACACCGAATGTCGTCTCGCCCCGCTGGCCCTCGAGCTGCTCGCGTCCATTGACGAAGAGACGGTCGACTTCGAACCGAACTACGACAACTCCACTCAGCAACCCACCGTGTTGCCGGCTCGTTTCCCCAACTTGTTGGTGAACGGATCGCAGGGTATTGCCGTGGGCATGGCGACCAAGATTCCGCCGCACAACCTCGGCGAAGTCATTGACGCGGTCGTGCACATGATCCAGAACCCGGCCGCCACCAGCGATGACCTCATGGCTTTCGTGAAGGGTCCCGACTTCCCGACCGGTGCACAGATTCTGGGCCGTCAAGGAATTCTCGACGCCTATCGCACCGGCCGCGGTTCGATCAAGATGCGCGCCGTCGCGGAAATTGACGAAGTCAAGAACGAGAACCGCATCGTCGTGACCGAGTTCCCCTACGAAGTCTCCGTCGCGACCATCGAAGAGAAGATTCACGACCTCGTGAAGGCCGGCGAACTCGACGGTATTCGCGACGTGCAGGACGACTCGTCGAACCGTAACTCGCGTCTCGTGGTGCACCTCAAGCGCGACGCCAACGCCAATGTCATCCTCAACAAGTTGTTCAAGATGACCTCGTTGCAGACGACCTTCTCGGTCAACATGCTGGCGCTGGTGGACGGCGTGCCGCGCACTTTGAACTTGGCGCAAGCCATTGGTCACTACATCGCCCACCAGGTCGACGTCGTTACTCGTCGTACCCAGTTCCGTCTTCGTAAGGCACAGGCGCGTGCTCACATAGTCGAAGGTCTTCTCAAGGCCATCGACATGCTCGACGCCGTCATTGCCGCTATTCGTGGCAGCGATGACCGCTCCGCGGCTCGCCAGGCGTTGATGGCCGCCCCCTTCGAATTTTCCGAGGAGCAGGCCAACCACATCTTGGACATGACCCTTGGCCGTTTGACCCGTATCGGTCGCTCGGAACTCGAAGAAGAAATGGCCAAGCTGCGCGCGACGATTGCCGAGCTCGAGTCCATCTTGAACTCACCGGAGAAGTTGCGCCAGGTCATTACCGACGAGATCACCGCGGTGCGTAACAAGTACGCCACCGACCGCGTGACGCAGATTGTGAACGACCCGGGCGAACTCGGTGTTGAAGACTTGATTGACGACACGGAAGTGGTCATCACCTTGACCAAGTCCGGTTACATCAAGTCTGTCGCGTCCGATGCGTTCAAGACCCAGGGCCGTGGTGGCCGAGGTGTCACGGCCGCGAAGTTGAAAGACGAAGACTTCGTCGACCAGATTGTTCACACCACCAGCCACTCGTACCTCTTGTTGTTCTCGAATCGCGGTCGGGTGTTCCGCCTGCGCGGGCACGAAGTGCCGGTGAAGGAGCGTCAAGCCAAGGGTACGGCCATCGTGAACTTGCTCAACCTGCAGCCGAACGAAACGATTCAGGCCGTCATTTCCACTCGCGACTTCCCGACGGACAAGTTCTTGGTGTTCGGCACCAAGAACGGCACCGTCAAGAAGACGGCGTTTAGCGAATACGACAAGTCACGCCGCGAGGGATGGATTGCCATCAACTTGCGCGACGGAGACGAAGTGGTGCGCGTGGTTCCGACCTCGGGTGAGGACAATCTCATGATTGTCACCCTCAAGGGCACCGCCATTCGCTTCGCGGAGAACGAAGTTCGCGAAATGGGTCGCGACTCGACCGGTGTGCGCGGCATCAAGTTGCGCGACGACGACCACCTCATCAGTCTC
Source organism: uncultured Actinomycetes bacterium (assembly GCA_903885505.1). GTDB lineage: Bacteria > Actinomycetota > Acidimicrobiia > Acidimicrobiales > RAAP-2 > RAAP-2. The sequence continues at coordinate 23,070 of CAISIU010000033.1, forward strand.
GACGTGGTGCGTGACGACGCGGACCTCTTCCTCGTGACCGACAACGGTTACGGCAAGCGCGTCAAGGTAGAGCGTTTTAATGCTCAGGGCCGTGGCGGTATGGGAGTTCGTGCGATCAAGCTCACGGCGGCCCGCGGCAAGGTGGCCGCGGCGTTGATGGTGAACCTCAACGACGAGATCCTGCTGGCCTCCACGGGTGGTGTGATGATTCGCACTGCCGTTCGTGAAGTGTCATCCCAGGGTCGCGACGCCACCGGCGTGCGTGTCATGAACCTTGATGAGGGTCACGAAGTCGCCACGGCGGCCGCAGTGCCCTCCGAGGACGCCGAATAATCGATCAGTCGCGTGGGTGCGACTCACGTCGCGCCCACGTACGATTGAGTGCCTCGAGGAATTCTTCCGTCGAGCGGGCACCCACCACCAAGAAGCGCTGATCAAGAACGAAGGCGGGCACGCCCGTAATTCCAATCTCCTCAGCCTGGGCCTCATCTGCTCGCACCTCGGCGATACCGGCATCAGATTGAAAGAAGCCCTCGGGAACGTCCAAACCGCGCTGCGCGGCGAGGGCCAGTAGGGCCTCCTCATCGCCCGGCCGGACACCCTGCGCAAAATACAAGCGATGAAGTGTGTCGGCGAATTCCACTCCTCGCCCCGCGGCGGTGGCCAGTGTCATCAGGCGGTGGGCGTTGAGGGTGTTGCCATAGACGCAGGCGTCAAAATCAACCGGTAGATCGAGCGCGGCCGCTTGCTGAGCGAGTCGCGCGTGGTTCTCAGCCGCCTGTTCGACCGACATGTTGTACTTCTTCGCCAACATCTCATTCAGGGTGCCGGGGTAGACATCGCGAGCCGAACGATCAAGTTCGAAGGCGTGGAACGTCACTTCTACCTCGTCACGATGATCGAACTGTTCGAGCGCTCGACGAAAGCTTTCCTCGCCGAGATAGCAAAAGGGACACACGACATCACTCCAGATGTCCACGGAAAACGCAGTAGTCATATCGTCATCGTGTCACAGGTATCTCAAAGTCGGCCAGAATAGAGGGGTGAGCCCCCGCTTCCTGAGTCCCGCCGATGCCGCCGCCTTGCTGCGTCCCACCGACACCCTCGGTCTCGGTCTTGGCCCGGCGAACCCCCACACCTTTTTAAACGCGCTCTCTGTTCGCGACGATTGGGAAGATCTTCAGATTGGTGGAGCTTTAGTGTTAGGCCTGTTTGGTCTCTTCACCAACCCCCACGTGCATTACCGCGCCGGATTTTTCGGTCCCGCGGAGCGTTACTTGCGCTCAGTGGGCGCCGACGTGCAATTGGTGCCCGCCGGATTTCGACAATTTGAGCCGGTGCTTCGCCAATTCGCTCCACGCGTGATGGCGGTGCAGTGTGCTCGTGACGTCGACGGCAACTTCAACACCTCGCTTCATGTCGGTGCCACGTTTGAAGAGTTGTTACGAGCTGGTCGAGACCCCGAGCGACTGCTGATTGTCGAAGTCAACCCCCACCTTCCCGTGACGACGGCTCTCGAGGGGTACACCACCACCATTCCCGCCGAACTCGTCGACGTGGTGCTTGAGGGTGACCAACCCGTCTTTGAGTTACCCGAGGAGACGGCGACCGAGGTGGACGAGACGATCGCGGACATCGCCGCCGGTTTTATTCATCCCCACGCCACCCTCCAGACGGGTATCGGCGCTATTCCCACCATGGTGGCCCGCCACTTGGCGCAGCGTGAGGGCGGCGAATACGGCATTCATTCCGAAATGTTCACCACCGGACTATGGATGCTGCATCAAGCCGGCAAAGTGACCAACTCCCACAAATCGATTTTCCCGGGAGTGTCCGTTACCACCTTCGCCCTGGGATCAAGCGCCATGTATGAGTGGATGAACAACAATCCCGACGTGGCCTTCGCGCCCGTCGACATCGTCAATGACCCCACCCTCATCGGTCGCAACCGCCACTTTGTGTCGATTAACGGCGCCATCTCAGTTGACCTCTATGGACAAATCGTGGCCGACTCCGTGGCCGGCCGTCAGATTTCTGGTGTCGGGGGACACGAGGATTTTGTGGCCGGTGCTGAACTCGACACCCAAAACGTCTCACTCATTTGTCTCCACGCCACTATTGAGGTGGACGGTGTGCTGCAGAGTCGCATCACCGCGCAGCTGCCCCTCGGTTCGATTGTGTCCACACCTCGTCACCACACCGCCGTCATCGTCACCGAATTTGGTGCGGCCGACCTACGTGGGCGCACCGTGTCGGAGCGTGCCCACTTGCTCGCGGAGATTGCCCACCCACAATTTCGCGATGAACTTCACCTCGCGGCGGAGAACTTGGCCCACTAATGCTCATTGCTCGCGATCTGGAACTGGAAATTGGTGCTCGCCGCATCTTGAACAAGGTCTCCTTCACCATTGGTGAAGGAGAGAAGGTGGGCATTGTCGGTCGTAATGGTGCCGGCAAGTCCACCTTGTTGTCGGTCATCATCGGCAACCCCGGACAACACTTGCGGGTGGGGGGCACGGTGCAGCGCCAAGGTCACTGGGCGCACCTCCCGCAAGAACCCGTGCCGGGTGGACTCGGTGTGGACCCCATTGGTTTGTCGCACGTCATGAGCGCTCGAGGTTTGGATGTTCTCGACGTGCAAATGCACGAGGCTCGCCGCGCGATGGCCGAGGACCCCAGTTCCGAAAACATTGAATTGTTTTCCCAGCTCGAAGAAACCTTCCGCGACCGCGGGGGTTACGAGTCCGAATCGGAGATTGCCCGCTTGGCGGCGGGATTAGGTTTGCCCGAAGAATTTCTTCTCTCTGATCTGGGCGACCTCTCGGGTGGTCAACGCCGACGCGTCGACCTCATGCGCATTTTGTATGAGAAGCCCGAAACCATGGTGCTCGACGAACCCACCAACCACCTCGACAAGTCCGCCAAGGGCTGGTTGTTCGAGGAACTCGACCGTTACCACGGCACCGTCATCGTGATTAGCCACGACCTTCCCCTGCTGGACAAGGCCATTACCCGTGTCTTGTCGCTACGCGAAGGCCAACTTCGCGACTACACCGGCAATTACTCCTCTTTCCAGCGCCAAGAGGGTGAAACCATTGAGCGCGAGGAGAAGTTGGCGACTCGCCAAGATGCTGACATCGACCGCCTCAAGAAGTTGGCTGACTCCATGCGTGGCCAAACGGAAACCCGCGCGCGTCTCGCGAAGGTCTTAGACCACCGTCGTGAGCGCATGGAAGGCGAACGCATCACTGTGACCCAACGTGAGCGCAAGGTGACTTTCAAATTGCCCCAACCACCACGATCGGGTGACGTGCCGCTACGAGCGGAACACCTTCAGGTCTCCTACGGTGATCTCGACGTGCTGCGCGATGCGGGACTCATTACCCGTCGCGGCGACCGCATCTTGATCGTGGGTCGAAACGGTGCCGGTAAGTCAACACTCCTACGCTGTCTCGCGGGGACCCAGAGTGCGGGCGCGGGCGTCGTGACCTTGGGGGCCAACGTGGTGCGAGGTTATTTCGCGCAGGAACACGAGCAGTTGGACTTCACTAAGACCGTCTTTGATCACTTGGCGGACGCCACGGTGCAGGGCGACGCGCAGCGTCGCGCCCTGCTGGGCGCCTTCGGACTCAAGGGAGAAACGGCTCACCAGTTGCCTGGCACCTTGTCCGGTGGTGAGCGGGCCAAGCTCGCCCTGGCGCTCTTGGCAGCCAGTTCGGCCAACTTGCTGATTTTGGACGAACCCACCAACAACCTGGACCCCGCTTCGGTGGTCGCCGTCGGTGACATGCTGCGCAGCTGGTCGGGCACCATCATTGCGGTGAGTCACGAACGACACTTTGTGGAGGCACTGGAGCCCACCCACGCGGTCTTGCTCCCCGAGGAGTTCTTCGACCTCTGGCGTGACGACTACCTCGACATGGTGGAGCAGCGCTAGGCGCTTCTTATTCCTTTATCGTTGCTCTAACAACGAGGGGGACAGATGTCACGCACTATTGGAGAACTGGCGGGCACGTCCGCAGAGGAACTCATCTCATTGCTCGCGAGCGGTGAGGTCACCTCCGTGGACATCGTGAATGACTGCATTGCCTATGCGGCGGCCATTGACCACCCGTCGTCGGCGCGAGCACTTAACTCCATTGCTCAGATTTCCCCCACTGCTCTCGACGAGGCGACTGCGTCAGATGCCCGTCGTCGCGAGGGAAAGCTTCTCAGTGAGAACGATGGCTTGCCGCTATTCATCAAGGACAACATCGAAGCGGTGGGACTTCCCGGCGCGGCCGGTTCGACGGCGCTGGTGGGCCGACCCACTCGTGATGCGGCCTTGGTGCGCGCGGCGCGCGCGGCGGGCCTCGTGATCGTGGGATCGACCAACTTGTCAGAGTGGGCGAACCTTCGCTCGCCGAAGTCCACGTCAGGGTGGTCCGCTTTCGGTGGTCTCGTCGACAACCCGTGGCGACACGGTCGCAGCGCGGGTGGTTCGTCCTCGGGTTCTGGTGCCGCGGTGGGCGCGGGTCTCACGCCGTGGGCGGTGGGAACCGAAACGGATGGTTCAATCATTTGTCCCGCGTCCGTCAGTGGTGTCGCCGGACTCAAGCCCACGGTGGGTTCCATTTCGACGGACGGTGTGGTGCCGCTCAGTGCCAGCCAAGACAGTCCGGGACCTATTGCCCGTCGCGTCAGTGACGTAGCGCGCCTGTGGAGCATCTTGTCGGGTAAGCCAGTAAACCCCGCTTCTCCTCGTCTCGTCATCGCCACCAACTGGCTCGCCGGCCACGAGGGCACCGATGAGGTCGTGGCGTCAGTGACCGAAGTATTGCTGGCGGAGCACGGTGCGCAGCCCGTGGTGGTGGCCGACATCACGGAGGCGGATGGATCAGACGAACTCACTGTTCTGCTATGCGAAATGGCCGATGACCTGTCGGCGTACCTGGCGGGCCGTCCCGGTGACGGCGTGACGTCGCTGGCGGACGTCGTGGCCTACGAAAAGGCGCACGCCGACACCGAACTGAAGTGGTTCGGTCACGAATTCTTTGAGCAGGCCCTCGAGCTTCGCGGTCGCGCGAACCCCGACTACGCGATTGCTCGCGAGCGCAACCTGCGCCGCATGATTGACGAAGTTCTCGAGCCCGCGTTGGTGCACGGCGACGTCCTGATTTCCGCGGCCTACGGCCCCGCCTGGGAGTCCGACCTCGTCAATGGTGGTCACTCGAACGCCTTTGCCAGTGTCGCCACTATGCCCGCCGCAATTGCCGGCTGGCCCATTGCCACGGTGCCGGTGGGGCTCGTTGATGGCCTGCCGGTGGGAGTGTCCATTGTGGGACGCGCCGGTCGCGAAGATGATGTTCTCGCCGCCGCGGCCCTCATCGAGCGCATTGTCAATTTCACGGCTCGTCCCGCCCTCTAAAAAGCGACTCGCCACCACCTTCCCTCCGCTAGAACGGAGGCACCACAGACCTCGGAGGACTCATGGCTACCACTCGTCGCGCATCAACCACTTGGACCGGCACCTTGCTCGAAGGATCGGGTGAGACCACTTTCGCCTCGTCGGGCATCGGCACCTTTCCGGTGAGTTGGCCAGCGCGCTCGGAAGAGCCGAACGGTGTCACAAGCCCCGAAGAGTTAATTGCTGCCGCCCACGCGTCGTGCTTCTCCATGGCGCTGTCCAGCGGCTTGGCCAAGGCGGGCACGCCGGCCACCACGCTCGAGACTGCCGTCGAAGTTGATTTTCAGCCGGGTGTCGGCATCACTGAAATTCGCTTGACGGTGTCTGGTGTGGTCGAGAACCTCAGCGCGGACGACTTCGCCGCCGCGGCCGAGACAGCAAAGGCCAACTGCCCCGTCTCGAAGGCGCTCTCAGCCGTCCCCATTGTTCTCACGGTGAAGTGAGTATTGAACTAGAACCCGTCGCCGTGGTGCGTTCCTCGCGTCACGAGCTCATCGATGACCGGTGGGATGGCGAAACGTCGTTCATTGAACTCTTGCCACATATCAACCAGATTGCTCTGACCGGACTGGACAGTTTTAGTCATTGCCTCGTGGTGGGGTATTTCGATCGTGCGACGGACGGCCAGCTCGTTCGTCATCCTCGCGGCAACCATTCGTGGCCGTTAGTGGGGATATTCGCGCAACGTGCGAAAGATCGCCCCAATCGCCTGGCCATCTCCGTCTGTGCCATCGATCGCATCGACGACAATCGTCTTCACGTGCGCGGCATCGATTTCATCGACGGCACCCCCATCCTCGACATCAAACCTTGGATGGCCGAATTTGGACCCCGAGGCGACATCCTCCAGCCCACCTGGTCGCACGAATTAATGGCGACGTATTGGGATGACTCGTCGACTGACTAATGGTTCGAGTGTCACACTAGAGACATGCGAATTGGAGTCCTGACTGCGGGCGGCGATGCACCTGGCCTGAACGCGGCGCTTCGCGCCATTGGACGCAGCGTGTGGGCGCAGAGCCACGAACTCATCGGCATTCACGACGGCTGGGCGGGTCTCGCGGACGGCTACCGAGCTGAAGAGTTAACCCGTCATCGCTTGTCCGGAATCCTGGGTCTCGGAGGGACCGCTTTGGGCTCCATTCGTTACAACCTCGATCAACCCGCGGGCGGTCGCGAGCAGGTGTTGAGAGTTATTAACGAGAAGCTCGACGCGCTCATCGCCATTGGCGGCGATGGGACATTGGCTATTGCGTCGTGGCTCGCCGAACAGGGAGCACCCGTGGTTGGTGTGGGCAAGACCCTCGATAACGATTTGGCCAACACCGATTACTGCATTGGCTTTGACTCTGCGGTCTCGGTGGTGGCGGAATCTCTCGATCGTCTTCACACCACCGCCGCGTCGCATCATCGCGTGTTGGTACTTGAGACCATGGGCCGCGCCACCGGCTGGGTGGCGACCATGGGTGGGTTGGCGGGCGGCGCGGATTACATCGTGATTCCCGAGGTTCCCGTCACGCTCACCGATATTGCCGAACACGTGCGCCGACGTCATCGACAAGGCAGCTCGTTTTCCATCGTCGTGGTGGCGGAGGGTGTGTCCGTCGAGAGTCTGGGAGGTCCGGCGACTCGCGCTAGCGAGACTGATGCCCTGGGACGCGAACAATTGGGTTCGCGCGGTGTGGGGCACTTTGTGTCTGACCAGATTGCCGAGCTGACGGGATTCGAATCACGCTGCACGGTCCTGGGATACCTACAGCGAGGTGGGTCGCCCACTGCCGTTGATCGCATCTGGGCAACGCGCGTGGGCGCGGCGGCCGCGGACCTCGTCATGGCGGGCCGGTATGGATTAATGCCGACGGTGCGCGGGGGTGAGGTGGACACGATGCCCATTCGTGACGCGATTAGCGAGCCGCATCCGGTGCCCGAGCACCTCTATCGATTGGCCGCGCGCTTTTTCTAGCCCGCGAGTTGCGTGAAAATCTCGACCATCTCGTCGAGAGAAAACTCCATGCTCGCGCGGCCAATCTGGAATTCGTAGCGCTGGTGACGCGCGTCGTCACGCGAGAAGATGTACGGCAGAGTCAAAATTTTCTGTTCGCGCGCAATCTTGCGCACGCGCTGCTCCATTTGCTTAGCCGTGGATTCAAAACGCAGGTGCATCAACGGACTGCGCACCTCGTTGGGCCACACCTCAATGCCATCAATCTCGCGGAGCCTCGCGGCGAGCGCCTTAGCGCGTCGGTAGTACGCGGGCATGTCGTCTCGGCGTGAGCGCAGCACGGTCAGTGCGGACGCGGCGTAAGGCCAGAGCATGTAGGCGCGACCACCGTGACGCGTGCGCCAGATCGAGACCTCATCAATGACGTCCGCATCACCCGCGACGCAACTTCCCGAAATTCCGCCGAGGCCTTTGTAGAACGACACGTACACCGTGTCGAAAAGAGCAGCGATATCGGCAATGGACTTCTTGGCGGTGGCGGCGTAGAAGGGAGCCGCTTCCCAGAGCCGTGCCCCGTCGAGATGACAGGCAATGCCCCGCTGGCGAGCCCACGCCACTTGCGACGTCAGCTGCGACCAGGTGGGGAGGTAACCGCCAATGTCACGCTGGGGGAGTTCCCAGAGAATCGCCCCGAGAGGCTCGGCAACCGACTTCAAAGTGCTGAGTGTCACGGGGTCAAAGGGCGACGTGCCACCAATCAATACTTCGCGAAGGGGGTGAAGTTCTTGAAAGGCGTTTTCTTCGTGCGTACGAAGGTGACAGAAAGGATGGATACCCACCGTGGAGAGACCCACGCGATCGGTGAGGACTCGCAAGGTGGCTTGCTGGGTCATCACACCGGTGGGAAGAAACAGGGCCTTCTCTTTACCGAGAATCTGGGCGACTTCCGTCTCTAACTCACTCACCGCGCCACCATTGCCGTAGCCATCCATCACGGTGTCGTCAGGGATTTGTGCCAACAGTGACGCGACACTGCGACGGCCATCTCCCGCCAGAAACCGAGTGCACTGCACCGCTAGTTCAGCCATCGTGGGAGTTGCCATAGGGCGAGACTATCTAGACGGGCTCGTCACATCCTCATGGCGAGCGACCACACGACGATTACGACGTGCCGTGAGGAGCAATCCCACGACGGCGACGACGGCAGCGATTTCCGCGGGTGTCTCGTGCGGAGGGGTGAAATTAAAGCGAAGTTGATTAACGCCGGACATCACCACGATCCGCTGGTACGGACGAGACAGGTCGAGACTGACGCGATGGCCATTAATCGTGGCGGTCCAGCCGGACATCGATAGTTCCCGACGAATCACCACCGAGGGGTGATGGCAGGTGGCGGTGACGCCCGCAATTGACGCCGAACTGATTTGGCATCCCGCCGCGCTGTAGAGAGGCGAGGGGTGAGGCAATTCGTAGATGTCATAACCCTCACCACGAAAGACCACGGGGAGATGTAGAGCGATAAATGCCGGATCGAGCGGCCAGCCAGTATTGGCAATTATCAGTTTCACCCCGGCATTCTCAAAGGTCGCCACGTGCGTCGCTACTGACTTGCTATAGGCCTCGGCACCTTTTCTGCCTTCGTAGACGTAGTAACTCCATGGCGCGTGTTGGTATCCCAAGGGGAAATCGCGCGCGATCAATTCCTCAAAGTTTTTAGGGAAGGGGAGATCATGCGCATTGAGAGTGGCTAACTGAAAATACGAACCCCAGTTGGGCTGGAGGGGATTGAAGCTCACCAAGCGATACCCACCCAGATGTTTTTCGAGATATGTCAATGGTCCCGTGGCTAATTGATAATGCTGAGGCGCCGCCACCTCGGTCACCATGAAATTTCCTATTACCTCGACGGTCAGAATTGTCGCAACCAGGAGGTAGCGCCACTTCCCCCGAGCCACCACCGTGGCGAGCAGGAGTAAGCCGACGATGACAAAAGGTGCGACGTGTGACACCGCGATGGCCGCGGCCGCCGTGCCGGACATGGTGGTGCCACGAGTGACTTCGTCGGCGGCGCGATTGAGGAGGTAAACGAACGAACCAATCGTCACGGTGGCGATGACAGCTCTCTTCCACTTCCACTCGCGCCGTCGCATGTCGTCAAGGGCGAAGGCCGCCAAGATGACCAGGGCCAATTCGCACGACGAGGTGATGTAGCGACCGAGAACGACCCGGTTCACCAATGGAATGAGGTTCCAGAGATACAAACTGCCTGCCACGTTGAAGGTTCCGAGCAAGGAAAGAACGAGCCACGACAGCAAGAAGAGTCGAATGGCTCTCCCTCGACGCCCCCATACTCCCATCAGTGCGACAGTGAGAAGCCCCACACCGAAGTAGCCACCAACACCCCAATACCCCACCGTCGCGGGAACGTTATTAATCGGACCCATGATGTACGGGTTCACCATGATGGCCAGAGAGCGAAGGGGGAGAATCATGTGACTGGCGTCACGATGGATACCGACATCTGACACGGCGAGATAGTCACCAAACGCGATGAGGATGGGAAGTGACAAGACGACACCCACGAGAGCGCCAATTGCCATTTGTCCCAAAGCTCGCCACCGCTGCACTGGGGCGAGAGAGAAGCTCCGCAGGACACCAAAGGCCATCACCATGAGGGCGTTTAAGAATGCGACCTCTGGAAATCCGGCATATAACGATCCCGCAATGGCCAGTGCCAACAGGGTGAATCCCCAGCGTCGACGAGACATTCCCGTCACAATGATCTCAACGCCCAACAGCGCCAGCGGCAAATACAGCACGGGATTTTCGACTGCGTTACCCAGCCACGAGAAAGTCCCATTCAATCCGAAAAGTGCCCCCGCAGTAATGGCGATGACGTCCGACGGTACCCAGCGTCGAATGAGGAGGTAGGTGGCGATACCCGCCGCCATCTCGAGTGCCACGTGAAACCACAGCAGGCCATGGGAAAGTAAGAGCAGGCCGACAAAGGGTGACAAGGCACCACTTTGCATGTCACCCGCAAGCGGCATGCCCACCCCGGCGTAGGGGTTCCACCACGGGAGATGGAGGTGAAGGAGATCGTGCGCGGCCAGATGGCCCAACGCCTGTGTGAGGTAGCCCACATTCGGATCAATCGCCGGCTGTGCATGCATGGTGACGGTGGACAATTGCGACGTCCAACTCACAGCATCTTGAGTTCGAAGCTGGGCGATGTACAAAAAGTTTGCGAAAGCGATGACACCGGTGACTATTAGCCAACCACTGTGGCTGCCCCACGTGCGACATCCAAAAAATCGTTGCAGAAGACCTGGTCGTAACGTCGATTTAGTGTGTGTCATTGAGTGGTACCGGCTCACTAAAACATGACAGTCAACGTGGTCACGTGTGGCTAATCCTAGGGAGCACAAAGATTTCAACTTTTATTTTGATGTGACGATTTCATCAAGATTTGCGCCCTCCGATCCACGGTGAGGCCCTGACGTGTTGACCCGTTGAGTCCGGTTCCCGGCGACCTGTCTGACAAACTCATCACGTGCCCCTCTCACTGCTTGGACTTCGTACCGTTATCTATCCGGCCGCCGATCTCGCCGCCAGTAAGAAATGGTGGTCCGACTTTCTCGGCATCGCACCGTACTTTGATGAACCCTTTTACGTGGGGTTCAATGTGGGTGGCGACGAGCTTGGTCTTCTACCGGATGCCAATAGAGACGATGGGGCACAGGTCTATTGGGGTGTGGATGACGTCAACACCACCGTGGAGGAGTCAGTCGCACATGGGGCGACGGTGCTGGCGCCGCCGACTGATGTTGGCGAGGGCATTGTGACCGCCACGGTGAGAACGCCCGATGGGAGTGTGGTGGGGTTCATTTTCAACCCGCACTACACCCAGAGTTAACACCTGACACTCTTTTTAGTCTCTACTGGTGGGCGAGGCGGGACTAGCCGCGTTCGAGAGGTCCTTTTGGCCCCTATACCTACCCTTTTGAACGCTTTTCTTGAGGTGGCCCGTTTTGGTTAGGTGTTGACACCGAACGATGCCGCCTCGGTAGTGCGTGAACGTGGTGACTGCAAGAGGTGTGACTGTGCATTGAAACGAATTGCATTCACTACGCCGGCACCCTATGGTACGGATACGAGGAGAAATGTTCTCTTCCTGAGACGCCAAGTTCGGGTCCGGTGCACCACTCGTGTATCGCCCTTCGGGTTCGACGCCTTCCTACCGTTGGAGGCTGCGTATGTGCCTGGTTTTTCGTCGTTCGTCGGACCTCGGTGTTCGACGGTCGTTTTTCCTTCCCTGTGTCTGGGCTCGCTCGTGAAGACGAGTGACCGTCCCAGTGGTCAAGATGCGCGACTTCGTATTGGCATGGTCTCGAGTGCGCTACCGACACGGTGTGGCATCGCCACCTTTAATGAAGCCCTCGGCACCGAACTCGTCCATCTCGGTCACCACGTCGGAGTGGTGCGGGTCAAGAAAGGGGTGCGAGACGACAATGGCCCTTCGAGCGCCCTCTTCGAAATAGGACAACTCAACGGACTTGCTCTCGAGGAGCGTCGTCGCGTGAGCGCAGTACTCAACCGTTGTGACGTGGTCCTTGTTGAGCACGAGTTCGGCATCTACGACGGTCCCGACGGAGTCTCATTGCTGGCCTTACTCGCCCTGCTCACGGTTCCCGTGGTGGTCGTCTTGCATACCGTGCTCGCTGACCCTTCTCCCCACCAGGCCGAGGTCATGGCGGGCATCATTGATGAGGCCGCGGCGATTGTCGTCATGACGGAGGGGGCACGGACGACGCTGGTCAACACCCTTGACCTTGGTGATGCCCTGGTCTCGGTCATTGCCCATGGCGCGAAGCTTGACCGTCTCGTACGAACGCCCCCTCGGGGCGCACGCCCCCTCATTCTCACCTGGGGGCTGCTCGGGCCAGGCAAAGGAATTGAATGGGCTATTGACGCCTTCACTGAACTCGTCGACGTACGACCACTCCCGCTCTATGTCATCGCGGGACAGACACACCCAAACGTGTTTGCACGCGAAGGCGAGGCCTACCGTGAGATGTTGCACGAGCGCGTACGCGCCGCCGGACTCGAGTCAATGGTGGTCTTCGATGATCGCTACCGCGACCTCGGATCGTTGCACCAACTCATCGCCAGTGCCGACGTGGTCATCCTTCCCTATGACACCACCGACCAAGCGACGTCGGGGGTATTGGTTGATGCGGTTGCGGCTGGACGACCCGTGGTCGCGACTGACTTTCCGCACGCTCGCGAGTTGCTCGCCGACGGGGCCGGTTTTCTGGTCCGCCAGCGAAACGCCCATGAGATGGCCAACGTGTTGCGACTCCTTCTCACGAACGAAGCGGTGCGGGTCGAAATGGCCGCGGCCGCTCGTCGCGCGGCGATCCCCCTCGACTGGCGGTCAGTCGCTACGGCCTACGCCACCGTTGCTCACGAAGTGCTCACCCGAACAAAGGTCCGTACATGAATCCCTATCCCGCACCAAACTTTGCCCACCTCCTCGCGTTAAGTGGTCCACATGGGACATACGAACACGCCGAATATCACGTGCCCCGAGTAGCACATGGCTACTGCGTTGACGACGTGGCACGAGTGCTGGTGGTCGTGATGCGCGAGCCACGACCCGACCACCACTTAGTCGCACTGTCACAACTGTCACTTGACTTCCTGGCGCAGGCGCAGACGCCAGTGGGCACGTTTCGGAATCGTCGCAATGCTGACGGGGAGTTCTGTGCTGAGGCTTTCGGTGACGACAGCTGGGGCCGAGCAATGTGGGCACTGGGAACATGTGCCGCAGCCACCACCTCGTGGCATCAGGCAGAAACGGCGCTGCAACTCTTCAAACGCGGTGCCTTTGTCACGTCGCACCATCGACGTTCCCTGGCCTTCGCTGCGCTCGGAGCAGTGGAAATCCTCTCAATCAATCCCTCTGATGTCGCCGCGCACTCGATACTGCATCGGGCCGCCACGGTTGTGCAGGGGGGCAGTCGGTCCGACTGGCCGTGGCGTGAGGCGCGACTGACGTATGCCAATGCGGTACTTCCCGAGGCCATGATGATTGCTGGTGACGCCTTGGCCGACGAGGCGCTCGTCAAAAATGGGCTCGAGCAGTTAGCGTGGCTACTCAATCGTTCAACGGCGAACGGATTTCTCTCCGTGTCGCCCGCGTCCGGCGCTGGCCCCGACGACGACGGCCATCAATTCGATCAGCAGCCCATTGAGGTTGCGGCGATCGCTGACGCCTGCAGTCGAGCGCACCAGCTCACGGGCCAGCACGATTGGCTCGACGGCGTCCGGGTAGCGGCCGATTGGTTTATGGGGGTGAATGACGGCGGCGTCATGATGTACGACCCCACCACCGGCGGAGGGTTCGATGGACTGACCCCTGAGGGCCCCAACCGTAATCAGGGGGCTGAATCAACGCTGAGTTTCCTTTCCACCATGCAGCAGGCACGCCACTATCTAGTCGCTACCTCGTGAGAGAGATGGGCTTGGCGCACCGAGCGCCCTTGCGACTACGGGCCGACACCTCACGAGTTATTGCCTGCCTGTTCATACCCGGTCAGGAGCTTGTGGGGGGTAGCGAATCGCGGGGTTCGGTCGCCATCGAACGGGTGATGGCCCTCGAGGAGGACGAGGTCACCGAGGTGCTCGCTGAATTGATGAGTCGTTTTGGCAACCGTCATCGAGACCTTGACGAGGTCTTTAGCGCCCACGCTGCACGCTTAACGGGGCTCGTCAAGACCCCGATGACGGACAACCAACGACAGCTCCTCGGTGCCGTTTTTACTAACGAGTACGCCTTGGAGGGAGCGGCTATCTGTAACCCCAGCATCGTGGCTGCACCCGATCAGCAAAGTGCGGCTCCGGGGGAACTCAACGTCGTGATGAGTTATCGCTGTATTGGCGAAGGACACCTGTCGTCCATCAATTTTCGATCCGGCACTATCGACGCAGTGGGAGTGCTCACGATTGACGATGCGGCACGCTTTCCGGAGACGGCCCAGATTTCAGATGGCATGCTCGAGTGTGACGTCTTCCACGGTCGACTTCGCGACCTCGGACTTGACGGCGAAACGGCAGCGTACGTGCTTGATGACTTGCCGCCGACCTTTAGCAGGAGCGAGCTTGAAGCGGGTATTGCCCACCTCACGACCGAAAGTGACATTCGTTTGAATGTGGCCGACACGACGGCCCGACTACGACTGTTTGCCGACAACTTTTATGTTGCCACGTTCGCTTCGGATCTGTCGATTTCCCAGCGTGTCCTGTGGCCGGCTACGGCGAGGGAACGCAATGGTATGGAGGATGCTCGATTTGTTGAGATGCGCGAGCCGGGCCAGCCCCGGTACGTAGCCACCTACACGGCCTTTGATGGCCTGAGTGTCTCGCAGCAGCTCCTGGCCACGAATGATTTTCGGGTCTTTACTTCCACGCCACTAGTGGGGCTCGGGGCCATGAATAAGGGAATGGCGCTCTTCCCGCGCAAAATCAACGGTCAGTTCGTGGCGTTGTCGCGACACGACCGCGAATCGAACGCCATTGCTTTTTCACACAATCTCCACCAATGGGAATCGGTGGAACGAGTCCAGCTGCCCTCGAAGAGTTGGGAGTTAATCCAAATTGGTAACTGTGGATCACCACTAGAGCTCGATCAAGGTTGGCTCGTCATCACCCACGGCACCGGACCGATGCGCAGTTATGGACTCGGCGCCATGCTGCTCGATCTTGATGATCCCCGTCGCATCCTGGCCGAATTGCCACGGCCACTTCTCTTCCCCAACGAGAGCGAACGCGATGGGTACGTACCTAACGTCGTCTATTCGTGCGGCTCACTGCTGCGCGACCGCACCCTCTACGTGCCCTACGGTATGGCCGATCAGGCCATCAGTTACTTCACGGTGAACATAGACGAGTTGATAGCGGCGATGGGACCTTTGGCAACATCCGAAGGTTGAGTCAGGAGCCCTGGCCGAGTTACAAAGAAGCTAATGAATTCGTTTGAAAACAAAGTGTCGTGGCGGTGTAGTTTCGTCGAGTCCCGAGGGTCCAAATGGACCCCAGATGGTGGGCGAGGCGGGACTTGAACCCGCACTCCCTTTCGAGAACTAGCACCTGAAGCTAGCGTGTCTGCCATTTCACCACTCGCCCGAATGGACTTCTCAGTCTAGACCATTCACCCGCGGTCCAAATTGGCGTGGTTGCGCCGATACGATGGGAACGTTATGGCCCTGCGCGACATTGAGAGTCGACTCGAAAGTATTTTCAACAGGGGCTTGTCACGCCCTTTTCGTGGCTCACTGCAGCCCATTGAAATTGCCCAGAAAATCATTCGTGAAATTGACCTGAACCGCCGGGTGACCTCTCAGGGCCTGATTTCTCCTAACAAGGTCAAGGTCTGGCTCTCGGCTGCTGACGGCGAGCGCTTCGAAGGATTTCAAGGTGCTTTGGTTGATGAGCTCGCGGAAGCGGTGCGGCAACACGCGTTGACGGAGAGCTACAACTTCGCCGGACCGGTTTCCGTCCAGATCTTCGTGGACGATGAGCTTTCGAGTGGCGACCTCGAGGTTCGCACCAGCTTTGTTCGTGGTGAAAGCCAGCCCCGCTTGGTGGCGGAGGACGGGCAATCGTGGACTATCGGCGCGAGCCCCCTCATCGTGGGTCGGACCGCGGAAGCTGACGTCACCGTGCCGGACACGTTGGTGTCGCGTCGTCACGCCGAAATCTGGCGCCTCGCCAAAGGTGTGGCCATCAAGGATTTGGGTTCCACCAACGGCACCTTCGTGAATGGTCACCGCATCACGGCCGTGTCACTGTCGCCACGCGATGAGATCCAAGTGGGTCCGACGCGTTTTCGGATTGAGCTCGTCTAAACACCATGATTGCCTCCACGTTCACGGGAGTGGTGCGACCGCTACAAATCCTGATTCTCTGCTTAGGAGCGATCCTCTTTATTTGGATGGCCCGCGCCATGGTGATTGAAACGCGCCCTGACGGTGATCCCCTCCTTCGTCGCCCCGCTCGTTCCTCCTGGCTGGAACTTGAAATTCTCGAACCCGCGGAATACGAGGGTCAACGCCTGGACGTAGAAACCTCATTAGTCGTCGGTCGTTCGAGCGACGCGGATCAACAATTGCGCGACACCTTTATCTCGGGTCGCCACGCTCGCTTCACCCGCGATGAGAACGAATTACTTCTTGAAGACCTGGGTTCCACCAATGGCACGTACGTCAACCAAGAACTGGTGAAGGGTCGCGTGCAGCTACAGCGTGGCGACATCATCCAAATTGGCGGCATCTTGATCGAGGTTGTGAAGTGAGTGGTTGGTCGCTGGCATCGGCGACCGATGTGGGCCGAGTTCGCAGCGCGAATGAGGACTCACTCGGCACGAAGGGCAACCTGGCCGTCGTTGCCGACGGAATGGGTGGCCACGCGGCGGGTGAAGTTGCTTCAGGCATTGCCGTTGCCACCTTCCTTGAGAGCGCGTCCACCGCGACCACCCTTGATGAACTCACTGATGCGGTGCGAGCCGCGAACTTGGCCATTCTTGACAATGTGGCCGAGAACCCCGATCGCTGGGGCATGGGGACCACCTTGGTCGCTACCGCCCTGATTCCTCATGCGGAGGGTGTTGCATTGGCCTACGTGCACGTGGGCGATTCGCGCATTTACCTCATTCGTGATGGAGCCATTCGTCAGGTCACCGACGATCACTCCGTGGCTGACGAATTGGTGCGCCTTGGTCGATTGACGCCCGAGGAAGCAGCGGTGGACCCCCGTCGTCACCAACTCACTCGGGCACTCGGCACCGAGCGCGACGTCGCTATCGATAGCGGACTTCTCAACGCTCAGCCCGGCGACTTTCTGATTTTGTGTTCCGACGGGCTATCTAATGAAGTCAGCGATCACGACATGATCGACATTGTCGAGAGCTCAGCTGACCTCGCTCTCGCGACTGCGCGTCTTATCGATCACGCCAATTCCGCGGGTGGCCGCGACAACATTTCAGTGGTGATTGCACGCATCACTGAACAGCTGGTCAGTGTGGAGGAGAAACCTCGCCTTCCGGTGGAACCGGTGGCGCCGACCTTCGCCCCGAGTGCAACGTCGGGATTAACTTCTCGGCGCACCGTTCGCCGACGTTGGCCCGTGATCGCGGTGGTGGCGCTCGTTCTCGCACTCGTTGTTGGGGGCGGCTATCAAATTCTGAATTGGTGGTACTACTCGTCGTATTACTTGACGCTGACATCACAAGGCGTGACCTTGTATCAGGGTCAAACCACATCGGTGCTCTGGTTCCAGGCAAATGAGATCTTGGCGGAACCCTCACTGACGGCGGCGAACCTCCGACCGGCCGACATCGCGTCACTGAACGCCAAGATGGTGGAGCCCACGTCAGCGGCGGCCATTTCACAGATCCATTACTTCAAGACTTACGCCCTTATTCCGGGTCAGGGCTAGGCCATGTCTCGCCGCATTGCCTGGATTGGCGTGGTTTTTTTGGGACTCATCGCGCTCGTCGTGGGACAAGCGGCCAACCTGACCTTCTTTCACGCGACCACGCTCAATGAATCGGGATACAACCCGCGCATTAACCAGTCCGGTCTCACCTACGCCCGCGGTGACATCTTGGCGGCCGATGGCACGGTGCTGGCTCAATCTGTTCCGTCGACGTCCTCGACCTACCCCTGGAAGCGCCTCTACCCCCTAGGCGCCCTCACGGCGGGAGTGGTGGGCTTTGCCTCGCCGTATTACGGCACGTGGGCGCTCGAACAGGAGTACAACTCGATCTTGTCCGCGCACAGCCAGCCCGCCCAGTCGTGGAGTCAGTTAATTAATCCCACCCAGGCCGCGAGCAAACTGGTGACCACCATTCAGCCCGCGCTGCAGCGCATTGCGCAAAATGCGCTGGGGGGCCGAGATGGCGCGGCGGTGGTGCTGGACCCTCGTAGTGGCGCGGTGCTGGCGATGTATTCCAATCCCAGCTACGACCCCAGCGGAATGACCAATATTTCTCAGACCGCCCAAGCCGCGACCTGGAAGGCCATCACGACGAACAACGGTCACGGCTTCCCGCCGCTCGGCAATGTTGCCGTGCAGCAGACCTTCCCCCCGGGTTCCACCATGAAGGTGGTGACCACCGCGGCGGCCCTCCTGACGAAGCCGGAACTGCTGCAAAAGTCCTACCCGGTGGTTATCGCCACCCATCTACCCACCACGAACAACTTGCTCTACAACTCGGGTCACACCCCCTGCGGTGGCACGGTGGTGGCGATGTTGCCCGCGTCGTGTGACCCGGGCTACGCCTTGCTGGGTCTTGATGTCGGGGCCGATGGCATGTCGAACACCGCGACGGCCTTTGGATACAACCAGCGCCCGCCGCTCGATCTCCCCAGCGTCACGCCGGCCTACTTCCCCCCGTCATCCGCCTTCCAATACGACCTTCCCGGCTTGGCCTTTTCATCCATCGGCCAGCAAAACGTTCGAGCCACCGCGCTGGAAAATGCCCTGGTCGCCGCCGGTATCGCCAATGGCGGCGTCATTATGGCGCCTCATTTCATGAGTGAGATTCTGAACGCGGATGGGTCCATCGCCAAGTCGTATCACGCGCACGGTTGGCTGAAGCCCCTCACGTCACTGCAAGCCGCCGAGCTCGTTCCCCTCATGCGCGGCGTGGTCACGCACGGCACCGCCTCGGGCGTGGGCTTTTTGTATCAGAACCAGGTGGCCGCTAAGACCGGTACTGCCCAGACCGGTAACAGTCACAACAACACCGACGACTGGATGATTGCCTTCGCCCCCGCGAATCACCCCACGGTCGCGATCGCGGTTGTGGTTCCCTTCCAGTCCATTGACTACACCGGCGCCCTGGTGGCCGGTCCCATCGTGAAGTGTCTCATCGAAGGCACCCTCGCGATCCAGGCGGGACTCGCGCCGACGGGGACCTCCACCACCTGTCCGCGCTGACGGCGAGACGTCACCTCTACCCCCTAGTCTTACGGGGGTATGGAGCCCGTTCTCGACCAGCGAATCTTTAGCGGTCGCTATCAAATCACCCACCTCATTGCCCGAGGCGGAATGGCGATTGTGTATCGCGCCCACGACCAGCTGCTGAATCGCTCCGTGGCGCTCAAAGTGCTCTACCCCGAACTCTCGAACGACCCCACTTTTGTGGAGCGTTTCCGGCGCGAGGCGCAGGCCGCCGCGAACTTGTCGCACCCCAACATCGTCCCGGTTTTTGACTGGGGCGAAGAGCGCGGCACCTACTTCATCGTGATGGAACTCATTGATGGCGTGTCGCTCGCGGGCAAGTTGCACGAGGTCGGCACCCTGTCGGCCACCGAAGCCGTGCGCATCACCGCGGCCGTCGCGAGTGCCCTGTCGTACGCACACCGCACTGGCGTCGTCCACCGTGACGTCAAGCCCGGCAACATTCTTCTTACTGCCGATGGCCAAGTAAAGGTCACCGACTTTGGTATCGCCCAGGCCATTTCGACACACGACAATCTGACCCAAGCCGGATCGGTGATGGGGACGGCGACGTACTTCTCACCTGAGCAGGCCGAAGGACAAGCCGTCGATGGTCGCTCCGACGTGTACTCGCTGGGTGTCGTTCTCTACGAAATGTTGACCGGCCGTCCTCCCTTCGTGGGCGACTCACCGGTCGCGGTGGCGTCGATGCACGTGCGCCAGGCATTGACACCCGCGCGTTCGATTAATCCGGCTATTCCGTCAGACCTCGACGCCATCGTGACTAAGGCGTTGGCCAAGCGACTGCCGGAGCGTTATCCCACGGCGGATGACCTGCGGTCAGACCTTCTTCGTTACGCCCAGGGTGAGCCCATCGTGCCGCGCGGCCGTGGTGGTTACGTCGACGACGCCACTCGCTCCGTCGCGGCTGTCACCGGCGAGCGCACCCAAGCGGTGCCGGTGATGAGCGGACCGCGCACCGACGTGCGCGGGCGTCGTCGTGGCGTCAACCCCCTCTGGTATGCCGCGGCTGCCATCATCGTGATCGTGGCCGCCGTCGGTGGTTACCTCGCCTTTAAGCCGACCACGGTGTCGCGCATGCCCAACGTGGTGGGTGAAACCATCACCTCGGCGACCTCGACCATTACGGGTGACGGTCTCGTGGTGGGTTCCACCAATCTCGTGGCGTCCTCAGAGCCCAGTGGCACCGTCGTGTCCTCGAAGCCGGCCGCGGGCGAACACGTCACACGCGGCCAAGCCGTGACCTTGAACGTCAGCTTGGGTCAGTCCTCGACTCCCGTCACCATTCCGAACGTTGTGGGCAATGACCTCTCGACCGCGGAAAGCACGTTGACCGGTGACAAGTTGTCAGTGAAGATTGAGTTCACCTCGACCGCCCCCGCCGGCTCGTTGCCTAACGTCGTGCTTAACCAAACGCCTCCCGGTGGCAGCAGTGGCCACACCGGTGACCAGGTGATTTTGCAAGTGCTCTCACCGAGTTCGATGTACCCGGTGCCGGACATTGTCAACCAGACGCAGCTGCAAGCGGCCGCCATCTTGGGTCAGGCATCGTTGACCGTGGGCGCCGAACCAACGCAGGCCTGTTCGAACAATGTGCCGTCCGGCAACGTGGTGGGAACGACGCCGGCTATCGGTACTCCAGTGAAGTCGGGCACCACCATCAACTTCATCATCTCCACGGGATACTGCAATGTGGTCGTGCCGAGCGTGATTGGCCTGACGATGGCGGACGCCACCGCGGCCCTGCAGGCTCAGGGACTCATCGGAAACTTCGTGACCTTGACTTCGGGGTGTACGTCGTACAACGACTACGTCTTGACGCAGAATCAGCAAACGCCGGGTTCGTCGCTGCCGTACGGATCAGCGGTGACCGTGGGCTATTGCCCCGCTCAATAGCGACGCGAGAGAAAGGTGGCCCACATCGCGGGGCCATCGGGCGTCAATACTGACTCGGGGTGAAACTGCACCCCTTCGAGTGGCCACTCACGGTGACGAACACCCATGACCACGCCATCGACCTCAGCCGTGACTTCTAAACAGTCCGGCATGGTTGCGGGGTCAATCACGAGAGAGTGATACCTCGTCGCGGTGATCGGCGAAGGTAGTCCGGCAAAAACCCCGAGACCCTGGTGAGTAATGGGGCTGACCTTGCCGTGCATGATGCTGGGGGCACCCACGATGGATCCGCCAAAGACGTGGCCAATGGCTTGCAGGCCGAGGCACACACCGAAAATGGGAATGATGGGGCCAAAGCGGGTGATCACGTCGCAGGTAATACCGGCGTCTTCGGGGCGACCGGGCCCGGGCGACAAGATGATGGCGCGCGGCGCGAGGCGGGCGATGTCATCGAGGGTGACGGCGTCATTACGAACGACATCGACCTGCGCACCGAGGACGCCAATCTCCTGCACGATGTTGTACGTAAAGGAATCGTAATTATCGATGACGAGAACGTCCACGTGCCGGACACTACCGTGCGCCGGCGAGGGGTATCATCGCCCCATGGCAAAGCGTGGTCCTGGTCGAGTTTCACAACCTGGTAAGTCGTCGCGTGTCGGCAAGTACACCGACCCCGTCGCGAGTGGTCGCATCACCGTCACCCCTGAGTCGGTGACGAAGGCGCACGAATCCAGCCCACGCTGGTTCGGCATTGCGATCTTGGCTGCCATGATTGTGGGCGCTCTCGTCATCATGTTGAACTACTTCCAGGCCCTGCCGGGTGCCGCCTCGCCGTGGTACCTCCTGGTCGGCTTGGTGTTCATCATGACCGGCTTCGCGGGCGCCACTCGATATAAATAGTTCTCGAAAAAACAAAACTCCCCGGGGCATCGCCCCGGGGAGTTTTGCGTTGGTGAACTAGTTACTTAACGCGCTCAATGATGGTGGCGTTGGCGAGGCCGCCGCCTTCGCACATGGTGAGCAGACCGTAACGGCCATCGGTGCGCTCGAGCTCGTTGAGCAAGGTGGCGCACAACTTCGTGCCCGAGGCACCCAGAGGGTGTCCGAGAGCGATGGCGCCACCGTTGACGTTGACCTTCGACATGTCGGCGTTCAGTTCCTTCTCCCACGCGAGCGGCACCGAGGCGAAAGCCTCGTTGATCTCGACGAGGTCGATGTCGTCCATGCTGAGACCGGTCTTCTCCAAGATCTTCTTGGTGGCCGGGATGGGACCCGTCAACATCGTGACGGGGTCCACGCCAGCGAGGGCGAAGCTGTGGAACTTGGCGCGGATCTTAAAGCCCAGCTTGTTGGCCGTCTCTTCGCTCATGATGAGAACCGCCGATGCACCGTCGGTGATCTGCGAGCTGTTACCGGCCGTGACCTTGCCGTCTTCCTTGAACGCGGCCTTGAGCTTGGCGAGACTCTCGACGGACGAACCCTCACGGATACCTTCATCGGCGGTCATGATGTCGTCGGTGAAGTTACCCTCATCGTCCTTAATGCGAATGGGAACGATTTCGTTCTCGAAGCGACCCTCGGCGGTGGCCTGCGCGGCACGGCGGTGGCTCTCGGCGCTGAAGGCGTCGAGGTCGGTGCGGGTGATGTCCCACTGGTCCGCGATCATCTCGGCACCAATGCCCTGGCCCTTGAGGCCACCCTTGTCTTCGTAGCGAGCAAAGACCGTGGCACCGAAGGGGAAGCCCGAGTCCTTGCCAATGGAGCTGCCCATGGCGACGGTGGACATGACTTCCACACCCGCGGCGATGACGATGTCATACGCGCCGGCCATCACGCCTTGCGCGGCGAAGTGCAGAGCCTGCTGGCTCGAACCACACTGACGGTCAATGGTCGTGGCGGGCACCGACTCGGGCCATCCGGCCGCGAGAACGGCGCTGCGGCCGACGTTGAAGGCCTGCGCGCCGACTTGGCTCACGCAGCCCATGATGACGTCGTCCACGAGGGCGGGGTCGAGGTTGTTGCGCTCCGCGATGGCCTTGAGGGCCTCGGCAGCGAGATCAACGGGGTGCCAGTTACGGAGCTTTCCACCGCGCTTACCACCAGGGGTGCGCACGGCGTCAACGATGACGGCGGTCGGCATATAAGTCCTTTCGATGTGACTGTTTCTGAGCCTAGACCGAGACTCACTGTCCGTGGTCGGACTAGCGTTCGCCGTGTGAGTGACGGATTTAAGAACATGGATCGTTGGCTGGGCGACGGCGGAATGCCCATTATTCCCGCGGTCGGCGCGGCTATTACCGCCTACGGCGTGGACGGAGAAGACCTCGGCTGGGCCGAAGGCACCTTCACTCCCACCGAACTGGCCTGCAACCCGCACCAGGGAGTGCAGGCGGGGGTTCACTCCGTACTCCTCGACGCTCTCATGAACTTCGCCATCAACGCGGCCATGACGGGCAAGGACCGTACTCGCGCCACCATCGAAATGAAGACGGAACTCATGCGCCCCGCCACCTTGGGGGGCACCTATCGCTTGCGCGGTGACGTGGTTCGCGCTGGCAAGCAAGTTGCTTATGGCGAAGCCGTCATCACCGACGAAAACGGCAAGCTGATTTCCCGTGCCACCGGCACCTTCTTGCTGCACCGCGAGAGCGAGCAGTAAGTCCTAGATGTGGTCGGCGGGGATTTGACCCAGTCGGCCGGCTTGGTAGTCCTCGAAGGCCTGCACGAGTTCCTCACGGGTGTTCATCACGAAGGGACCGTAGGCCGCGACGGGCTCGCCAATGCGTTCGCCACCCAAGATCAGAACTTCGAGTGCCTGGGTGCGTGAGTCCTGCGTGTCGGCGGCCGCAATGACGAGCAGATCACCGTCTTTGTGCACGGCCATCTGACCCGTGTGAATGGCTTCACGGTCGACACCAACAAAACCGTCGCCGGCCAACACGTAGGTGAGTGCGTTGTAGTCCGCCGGCCACGGCAGGGCGATGGCACCACCGGGCATGATCGTGACGTGCGCGAGAGCGATGGGTGTGTGCGTGACGCCGGGCCCGGCGGCACCGGCCACCTCGCCCGCGATGACGCGGACAATGGCGTCACCCTGTTCGTTGCGGCGAAGGGTGATGCCCTCCGCGCTGATGTCTTGGTAGCGCGGCGCGGTCATCTTGAGCCGACTCGGCAAGTTCACCCAGAGCTGAATACCGTGGAAGAGACCGCCCGAATCAATCAGCGCGTCTGGCGGACGCTCGATGTGCAAGATGCCGGCGCCGGCCGTCATCCATTGCGTGGCCCCGTTTTCGATCACGCCACCGCCACCGATGGAGTCTTGGTGAAGGAAGGTGCCCTCCATCATGTAGGTCACAGTCTCAAAACCACGGTGGGGGTGCCACGGCGTGCCCTTCGGCTCGCCCGGGCCGTAGTCAACCTCACCCATTTGGTCCATGTGAATGAAGGGGTCGAGGTCGGCCATCTCGATACCGAAGAAGGCGCGACGAACCGGAAAGCCCTCACCCTCCGTGCCCTGGGGGGCGGTGGTGATGCGGGTGACTCGACGAGGTCGAGCCCCGGCGGCGGGGGCGTCGATGATCTCGAGCTCGAGGGGGTTAGCGGGGGTAACGGCAGGCATGAACCCACACTACGGGTAATAGATGAACTTTCACTAAGCGGGAGAGCGAATCTCTTTATCCCTGGTAGTGACCCTCGATGGCTGACAATGCTCGGTCGAGGCGCGTCAGACCCTCACGCGCGTCGTCGTCGCTGACGGTGCAGGGCGGAACCACGTGCAGGCGGTGGTAGTTCATGAAGGGAAGGAGTCCCTCGCGTCGACAGGCCGCACCCAGCTCAACCATCGCCGGTG
The DNA here is from genome assembly GCA_903885505.1 of uncultured Actinomycetes bacterium. GTDB lineage: Bacteria > Actinomycetota > Acidimicrobiia > Acidimicrobiales > RAAP-2 > RAAP-2. Next base: position 48,234 of record CAISIU010000033.1, read on the forward strand.
AGGTGCCACCGTAGGGAGCAAGTGGCTCCTTGGTTTCGCGATTCGACACGAGGTCGAGGGCGAAGAACACGCCGCGACCACGCACCTCACCAATAACGGGGTGCTTCTCGTGAAGGGCGAGAAGTCCGGGTCCCAAGATTTCCTCGCCGATGCGCTTCGCGTGGCCGGGCACATCGTGCTCTTCCATGTACGTGATGGTGGCGACGGCCGCCGCACACGCGAGGGGGTGGCCGGAGTAGGTCAGACCACCGGGGTAGACGCGGTCGCTAAAGACGTGGGAAATCGCCTCATTGATGATGACGCCACCGAGCGGCACGTATCCGGAGTTGACGCCCTTGGCGAAGGTCACGAGGTCGGGGGCGACGTCGAACTGGTCATAGGCGAACCATGATCCGGCGCGGCCGAACCCCGCCATCACTTCGTCGGCGATGTAGACGATGTTGTACTTCGTGCACAGGGCACGAACGCCGGCCAAGTAGCCCGGCGGCGGCACCATGATGCCGGCGGTTCCCGGAATGCTTTCCAGAATCAGCGCCGCGATGGTCGACGGGCCTTCAAAAGTGATCACTTGCTCGAGGTGGGCCAACGCGCGCTCGCATTCGTCCGCTTCCGTCGTGGCGTGAAAGTGGCTGCGATACAAGAAGGGACCAAAGAAGTGAACGACGCCGGCAGATGCCGTGTCCACGGCCCAACGACGGTGGTCGCCGGTGAGGTTGATGGACGTGGCCGTCGCCCCGTGATAGCTGCGGTATGCCGCGAGCACCTTGGGCTTGCCGGTGGCGAGTCGCGCCATACGCACCGCGTGCTCGACAGCTTCCGTGCCGCCGTTAGTGAAGAAGACCTTGTCGGCACCGTCGAAGGAGTGAGCCAAGATCTTTTCGGCCGCTTCGTAGCGTGCACGATTGCCGTGCTGTGGGGCAATGGTGGTGAGAGTTCGTGCTTGTTCGACGATGGCGTCGACGACCTCGGCGCGCTGATGTCCAATGTTGGTGTTCACCAGTTGGCTGGAAAAGTCCAAATACTCCTTGCCGTCTTCGTCGACCACGGTGGAGTCGTGCGCGGAGGCCACCATGAGGGGATTGATCGAGGCTTGGGCCGACCACGAATGGAAAACGGAGCGCTTTTCGCGCTCGACGGACGATAGGAACTCGGACATGGTCACCTCGATGGAGTTACTGAATTGTAGGAAGTCCACGTCAGAGTTGGGAAATTTCCTACTATTGGTAAGATGAAAGTATGAAAATCAGTATCAGTCTGCCAGATGATGACGTTCTCTTCCTCGACGCGTACGCGAAGAGCCAGGGAATCTCTTCTCGCTCCGCTGTCATGCACCGAGCAGTTGTTGCTCTGAAGACGTCTCACCTCGGCAATGATTACGCCGATGCGTGGCAGCAGTGGGCTGACTCGGATGGGAAAATCTGGGACGCGATGCTCTCTGACGGCGAGAGCGAATGAGACGTGGCGACATTTACCTCGTGGATCTAGAACCCGCGAGAGGCAATGAGGCGAACAAGCGTCGACCAGTAGTGATTGTCAGTAACGACGGGGCCAATCAGATGGCAGAAGTAATCGGCCGAGGAGTAATCACGGTAGTTCCCGTGACCTCAACAATTGATCGCATATATGAATTCCAAGTCCTCCTTAGCGCTTTGGAGACGGGTCTCAGTAATGATTCCAAGGCTCAAGCGGAGCAGGTTCGCTCTGTATCAATTGACAGATTGGGTCCCGTGGTGGGCAAGGTGCGCGGAGCCTCACTCCAACGGTTAGATGATGCTTTGCGTCTCCATCTTGGACTCTGAGGGTCAATTAGGTAGCACCAATCTGCAGTGAAATTGGTGGAGGTACTTCGTGGTGGGGCTAGTAAGAGTCGAACTTACGACCTCAGCATTATCAGTGCTGCGCTCTAACCAACTGAGCTATAGCCCCAAGGGAACTCAACTCTACACCACCTCGCGAGGGGGTGAATCAGGTTTAGCCTTCCCAGATCTTGGCGGCGATGGTCTGTGAGGCGGTGCCGAGCAATTGACCGTCTTGGCTCCAGAGAAAGCCAATGCCCTGCGCAAATCCGCCAACCAGGGCGTGCATCTGAATGTCGACAAGGACCCATTCGGTGGGCGCCAGATTCGCAATGCGAATGGTGTTATCGAGGCTTCGACCCATGACCCTGAGGCCGAGGGGTTCCGAGTTTCCCCCCGACACGTAGTCACCAAAAATCGCCAAGGTGGCGGCGGACGTGGTGAGTTGGCCGGGGAGACGCACCCACAGGGCTGATTGCGTGGAGCCCGGCGTGCCATCGAGTTCATCAAAGGTGCGACCGAGTGCCACTCGAGTATCGAGGTTGGTGAAGATGGACTCACCCATCTGACGGGGGATGCGCCGTGGCGGACACTCGTCGGGCGCCGGAACAGTGGGCATCGTTACCCACGGAGTGGGTGAGGTCAGCGTGCCGGTGCCGAGCGCCGCGTTGATGGTGAGGATTTCCTTGTCGCCAATGTGAGCCGTAGCTCGTGCCTGCGTGACGTGGCCACCCACGACGGCCGGGGTGACATCGAACTCCACGACCGATCCCGTCGGTGCGTAACTGAGATAGTGCGCCGACGCCCAAATCGTGGGACGCTGCGTCACTTCTTCGAGTGCCACCAATGCGGCACCCAACGCACAGCCCCCAAAGAGGAACTGTCCGGGCGTGATGACTTTTTCGGTGACTTCGAGTCGAAAGCGAGTTTCCGAAATTTGTTCGATTCCGAGAAATTCGCGGGCTTCCATGGCGCCGAGATTATCGGGGTGTCGTGAACCCGTAGGAAAGACCGGCAGACTGGTACCCATGCTTCCTTCCTGGTTCGCCTATGTCGCGGCGGCAATGTCCACCGTCGGTGGCTTTCTCTACATTGGCGCGACCTTGAAGGGGCAGACCAAACCCAATCGCGTGACGTGGTCGATGTGGGCCCTGGCACCCATTTTGAGTTTCTTTCTCCAAATGCAGCAGCACGTCGGCGCGCCGGCCACCACCACCTTGATGTACGGCGTAATGCCGCTTCTTGTTTTGATCGTCTCCTTTTTTGTTCCGCAGAGCGTGTGGAAGATCACCATCTGGGATTCGTTATGCGGGGTGATTGCTCTCGTGGGAATTGGTATTTGGTACTTCACCTCACACCCCCTCGTGGCCCTGGTGGCCGAAATCATCGCCGACGTCGTGGCGGGACTCCCGACCTTGTGGAAGTCGTGGCGCCATCCCGAGAGCGAAATCTGGGTGTCGTACCTCGTGGGTGGATCGAGTGCGGTCCTCACCATCCTGGCCATTCACCACTTCACCGTGTCGGCGTGGCTTTTCCCCGCCGCCATTGTGGCCATGAATTTCCTCATTGTGGCGGGCGTGGTTCGAGGGAATCGTCGGGCCACCGCGTCTCACACTCCGGCGACTGCCGCCGAGAAACTCCGCCGCGGGTAAGAGGCACCGCCGACTAGCGACACCGCCATCACGCGGTAGTAATCTGTGAACGTCGGGGATGTAGCTCAGTTGGTAGAGCGCGGGCTTTGCAAGCCTGAGGTCGAGGGTTCGAACCCCTTCGTCTCCACAGCGAGATGTCGTCGGATCCCATTAACGGGCTGACGTGAATTCGTCTGACGATGCGATAACGACGATTTTTCCGTCTCGACATCACGGTCCCGGACCACTCCCTGTGCTCTCGGACTCACACGAGGGATTTGTTGCCCTGTTTATCGGTCAACTCGCGCGCCGTTTGACCCACTCAGCAAGAATTCGATAATCACGCGAGCGCGTGCGGGCGCCGGATCTTCAGGAAAGTATTCGTCGTAGAGGGCGAAAGCTTCATCCGCAGTGGTGATCTGGCAACGCTCCAAGAGCAAGGTGATGTCTGGTTCGTCTCGGCGACCGCGACTCGCGCGAATCTTCATTGCCAGCATCGTGCGGTCGTCAGCAGCCAACACGTCAAGTGTTCCGAAAGTAAAAAGTGGCCGCCACTCGGGTGACCTAAAAACGGGAATGAATCCACGAGCGGCGGCGTTGAGCCAATCTGCGGGTAATCCTCGATCACGAGCCACGTCACGGGCTACGTCGATGACTTCATCGTGAGGATAAAAATCACCATCGATATCGGCGGTGGCATCTCGTGAATCGTGAGCGAGAACCATCACGGCTCCCCCCACGACGTAGAGACGGGCCTGAATCCCTCGTTGCGCCAGCTGGTGGCCGAGGTCAGTGAGCGCGTTGATGAGATCGCCTCGCGTCATTAGACGCTGGCCAGTTCATCGGCGGCAGCGATGACGCCATGGCGAATGAAGGCTGTCGGTGCCGTCTCGAATTCCCACTGATGAAGAGCGGGAATTTTCGAGAGGAACCAGAATGGTTTGACAAATCGCTGTGCATCATTAACCCATCGCGGTGGCGCCACGTCTCGTCGAGCGCATTCTTCTTCGACGACGGCCGCCACACACGCATCCCAGCGGGTGTCACCAATCAACGATGGTGGACTACTAACGAGGCTGATGAGTTCTTGGGGTGATGCTCGCCGAATGACATCACGAAAACTCAGTACGCGGCGTAAAATTGAATCTTCCAGAGCATCTCCGGTTTCACCGCGGCGAATGAGGTGGCGAATTGCGTCAGACGTTGCGACGCCGGAAAAGGGGGTTGCTGGCACGAGGTCAATGCGCAGAGCCTCGCCGACGGACTCCACGATGGAGCTCAGAAGTGACAGTGATGGCTCTCGTTTACCGGACTCGATCGAGGAAATGGTGGGCTGCGGAACACCCGCCAGCTGAGCAAGGTCGCGTTGGGTGAGATGGTGCCGTTCCCGCAGCGATCTAATGATTTCAGCTGATACCTGTCGACCATCCACAAGTGAAATATATCAAATCTGATATCAAATGATACCTCACCTCAACGCACCTCTCTGCCCGAGACGGCGAGATGCACCGGCCCAAGGAGTAGGAAGATGACCAAGTTCAACGAACTATCCGCTGATGAACAAATGAAAAGTCTGACCACGGTGGCGCAACGCATCCTGGGGCACTACGAACTCAACATCATTGATCTCACGGTCATCAACCACGGATTCAACACGACCTTTTCTGTTCACACCCCCGACCAGCGATTCGCTCTTCGTCTTAATGTGAATTCACGACGCGAGGTGGCGAACGTCGAGGCGGAAATCGAGTGGATGTCACACCTGTCCGACCGGGGAGTGGTGAGTCTTCCTCGTGTCGTCCCTACCTCCCAGGGTGAGACGTACGTCGTTGACGAGGGCATCGAACGGGGACGAGCCATTGTGGCAGTTCTTTTCACCTGGCTTGACGGGACCATCGTCGCTCAGCTGGACGATGCCACCGATGCCCTGCGAGCCGCGGGTGCGGCGATGGCTCGCCTCCACCTCGACGCCGCCAACTTTGAGATGCCCGCGGGAGCGCGACTACCTCGCCGAGATGACATGTGGTGGGGGTTTCCCAATGTTCTGACGGGCTCCACGGGTGTTTTGGCTAGTGGCGACCATGAACTTGTTGAACGCTGTCACGCGGTCATTCAATCCACCGTGGCCGATCTCTATCGCCGTGAACCCATTCACATCATCCACGCGGATCTTCATGGCGGAAACCTCATGTGGAATAACGGTGAGCTATCACTCTTTGACTTTGATGACTGCGCCATCGGCACTCCCACACAAGACCTGGCGGCTTCGCTCTTCTATCTGCGAGATCCCGCACATCGGGTGACGTTGATGCAGGGCTATCGAACCGTCGCCGAACTTCCCTTCGGAAGTGAGCGAGAGCTCAGTACTCTCGTGTTGCAACGCCAGCTCATTTTGCTGAACTACTTTGCGGGGACCGAAAACCCCGAACATCGCGGAATATTTGAGGGTTTTCTTCAGCACACTCGAACGGCCATGGAGGATTTTCTTCCTTGACGAAGGTTGAGTCGATGACCGCGTCACTTTTCAATGAGTTGTAAGGCCCGGCTGAATAGCAGTGAGTCCCGCTCGCTCAGCTGCAAGGTTTAATCGCTGGTCATAGCTGGCTAACACGAATTCGGAAGAGTTAGTCAGTGACGCCACCACCAGAGCGGTGGCGAGATGAATCGCGTCAAGTGACCGAAGCTCCGCATCAGGGAGAGAACCTGCTCGTTCCAATATGTGGTGAGACATGGCTACTTGATTGACGGATTGCAAGACCTCTGTCACCGAGCCGTTCAGAGCGTGATCAATTCGCCTCACTGCTCGATGTAGTTCGACGTGGATCAAAGATGACGAGACCAGAGTGGCTTTCGGATGCAGCATCAACCACTCGCGCAATGAAGAACTATGGGCCTCGTCAGATACCAATTTGATGGCAGCCGAGGAGTCGAGATAAATCAACACGATTACGGACGATCGAATCCATAGCGGTCATCGAGAATGATGCCGAGGCCAAGGTTTCCCGATGCGTTGGCGACACCGTCAGGGAGGTCGAGTACACCGCTAGATGCCAGCACTACCTCGTGTGATGCCATTAATTGGTAGAGGGGGTGAAGCTCGAGTGGTTCTATCGTTGCGATCTTCCTGCCATTACGAGTGATGTCCAAGCGTTCACCACGTTCGACACGTGCCACCACCTCTGCCGTGTGTTGATTTAGTTCGCGAAGGGAAATTGATGCCATGGAGACATTGTACTACAAAAAATACTACCTTTGTCAACGGGTCGAATTGCCTAGATTTATGAGATGAACGCTCGCGATTGGCTGGGAGCACTTCGCGAACGAAACTTCACGCTGTACTTCATCGGTCAGACGACCTCGGGAATCGGTAGCGGGATGGCTCCCGTCGCAATCACCTTCGCGGTGCTGGAACACGGCACGACGACGGACGTGGGATTGGTGTCGGCCGCCGGCATGTTGCCATTGGTCGTCTTTCTTCTCATCGGGGGCGTCTTCGCTGACCGATTTAGTCGCCGAGTCGTGATGCTCGGCTCAGACCTCATTCGCACCGTGGCCGAACTGACCTTGGGTATCTGGATCATGGTGAGTCCGCCGCCGCTGTGGGGATTCATGGCGCTGGCTGCGGTGGTGGGTTTTGGCTCAGCGTTCTTCGCCCCGGCGTCCACGGGTCTGGTTCCCAGCGTTATCTCCCCCGCCAACTTGCAGCAGGCCAATGCCCTGAACACGCTTTCGGCCTCGATGTCGGGGATCATCGGTCCCGCCGCCGCGGGCATCATTGTCGCCGCGGCAAATCCTGGTTGGGCAGTATTCATTGACGGCCTGACGTATTTGGTCTCCGTGGTGTCGCTGTGGATGATCAACATTGAGTGGAGTGGGGCTTTGTCCACCACGTCTATGTGGCACGAACTACGTGAAGGCTGGCGAGAGTTTTGGTCGCGCACCTGGCTATGGGTCATCGTGGTCGAGTTTTCGGTGGTGAATATTTTGATTTTCGCGCCCATGATGGTGATGGGTCCCGGTATTGCCAAGGACTCCCTAGGCGGGGCCGCCGTGTGGGGTTTGGTCTTGGCGATCGAGGGTGCGGGCGCGGTGACCGGTGGCATCGTGATGCTGAAGTGGAAGCCGTCTCGACCACTCCTGGTGGCCACGGCCTCCACTTTGGTGTGGGTGTTGCCACTTATTGGTCTCGCGACCGTGGCGCCGGTGTGGGTGATTGCCTCAGGCGCATTTGCCGGTGGGGCGATGATGTCCATTTTCGGCACCATTTGGAATACCACGATGCAGCGCGAAATCCCGAGCGACATCTTGTCGCGGGTCAGCGCGTATGACTGGTTTGGCTCGTTGGTGTTTCTGCCCGTGGGTCTGGCCGTGGTGGGACCCATACAGCACGCCCTCGGTACCAGAACATGCATCGTTGGATGCATCGTTCTCATCGTGGTCATGGTGGGCGGCGCGCTCTGCGTACCCTCCATTCAGTCGATGCGCGCACCCACTGACACCGCGGCCTAGTTACAGCTCGAGGTCTTCTGACTTCGCCAATTCGTCGGCCGCACGGTCGACGTCAGCAATCTCTTCGTCGGTTGCGCCCAAACGCTTCTCGATGTCCTTCAAGCGTGCGGCCATTTCCTCGAACCTCTCAATCAGTAAGAGGTGATTGGACTGCAGTGAGGTGGTCACATCGTCTGTGTGATCCTTCACGAAAGCTGACGCCACGGTGGCTGTCAAGGTTCCGATGAGGCCGATTCCCATCACCATCATGAAACCCGCGACAACTTGACCCGCACCCGACATGGGGAAATGGTCGCCGTATCCGACAGTGGTGACGGTCACGACCGCCCACCACAGCGCCGTTCCGAAGGAGTGGATGTTGCTGGCGGGCAGGTGACGTTCGCTGAGATCGATCACCCACGCCCCCATGACCAACACGACTCCCGAGGCCAGGAAGACCCGAACGAGCGAATGGTGCAACAAGACTCCACGAATACGAATGGCGGCCGTTTCTATTGCCACCACGGCTTTGTCGATGCCGACGACGTGAGTGAGAAGTAGTGGCGGGGCGATGAGCGCCACCGGCTCTAGCCACCGCTGGCGAAGGTAGGTCGTGCGGTGGGACGCCAGGGTGATGCGAACGACATATTCACCCGCTATTCCCGCCCACACAATGAAAAAAGCGACTCTCACCGAAGACCCACCCGCGGAGGTGGTGAGTGAAATGAGAAGAGCCAGCCACGCCACGCCTCCGAGTGCGAGGGGGTACCGAGTCGCTGACTCCAGGCGATGAACCAGGGACTCGCGAGGAGAGCTCGCGGCGGGCGCGGTGTGTGAGTGGACATGTCGCGCGAGGCGCTGACGTTCGATGTCGGCGAGTCGCTCCAGGCGACGCAAGGTGGGTGAACTTGACGTGGGACTAGTCATGTCGCTGACGGTATCGCAGCACGGTGACAGCACGACGGCTTTACCCTGCTGATGTTGTTGATTATTCAACTAAATGCTAAGATGACGTCAAAGGAGATTCATGACTATTCCCGCCGCATTCATTGGACATGGCAGCCCCATGAACACTCTTGAGACCAACACCTACACCGAGCAATGGCGTCGCTTTGGTGAATCCATCTCGACACCGCGCGCCATTGTCGCCATTTCCGCACACTGGTACATCAACGCCACGGCCGTCACCACGATGGCCATTCCTCGCACCATTCACGACTTCTACGGCTTCCCTCAAGAGTTGTCGGAATTTGACTATCCGGCGGTCGGAGCCCCCGACGTCGCTCGCCACCTCATTGACATCGCGAAGCCCGTGTGGATCGGTGACGACGCTGATTCATGGGGTCTCGATCACGGCACGTGGTCAGTACTGGCGCACGTCGCGCCCGCGGCGGACATCCCGGTGATCCAGTTGGCCATTGACGCGACCAAACCGCTGGAATACCACTACGACCTTGGTGCGCGTCTCGCCCCGTTGATGGATGAGGACATTTTGATTCTGGGTTCGGGAAATGTCGTGCACAACTTGCGCGCCGTGGCGTGGAGTGCCGAGAACCAGGGATACGACTGGGCTTTTCAGTTCGACGGAGATGCTCGCGACATCATCACGAGTGATCCGGGTCGCATCGGCGAACTGACATCCCATGAGGCCTACGAGCTGGCCGTACCGACGCCGGATCACTTCTTGCCGGCGGTCTACTTCGCGGGACTCGCGGCGGCGACCGGTGGTTCAGTCTCGGTGTTCAACGAGGCCTGCACCATGGGCTCGTTGTCGATGACCTCGTATCGACTCGACGCGGCGTAACTAGGCGAGCGAATCGCGCTTCAACCAGCCGCGTTTGCGGAAGAGGAAGAAGACCCCCGCGACAGCGGCAATATCGAGGCCAATTCCCACCACGAAGAACTGAAGTCCCGAGTTGTACCAATGAGCAATGGGCCAGGAGAAGTTCTGGCCAAAGAAACCGGTGAGAAAGCTCAGGGGTAGGAACAGGGTCGAGATGATGGCGAGTTGCTTCATCACCACGTTCAGTCGATTGGACACCATGGCGAGGTGAGTGTCCATGGCACCGGTGACGAGGTCGCGATAGGAGTCAACCAAGTCATTCACGCGGATGAAGTGGTCATACAAACTGCGGAAGTAGTTAGTGGAGTCCTCCGTGAGGCCCGGAATGCTGGTGACCCCCGCATTCAGGGCGGAAATCATGTCGCGCTGTGGATTGACCGCTTTGCGAATGTGCATGATGTTGCGCTTCATCTCAAACAGGGTGGATAACTGATCTTCGGTGGGATTCTTCAAAATCGCCATCTCGAGGTCGTCAATGGCGTCGTCCATGGACGCGAGGAGGGGGAAGTAGGTGTCGACGACGGTATCCATGATGAGAAAACTCACCACCACCGGAAACGGAGACTTGGTCGATACCGGGTGGGCCGCGATGTTCTTGATGACTTGATCCAGTGAGGTGCTGGTGCCACGGTGAAGGGTCACGACGTGACTGGGGGTGACGAAGATGTCCACTTCATCGAGTTGACCCGAGGACGTGATGCCCACGGTGATGATGTGAGTAAAACCCTCGTAATCGTCGATGCGGGGTCGCTGGTCGCTTTCTAAGGCACTCTCGATGGCGACCGGGTGAAAGCCGAAGGTGTCGCGCAACACGTGACGAATCTGCTCCGTGCTGTCGCGCGAGGTGTCGAGTGAAACCCAACTCGGCTCTGGCAAGGTCTCCAAGTCGCTGAGCAGGTGAGTGGCACCGTCGGAAAGAATGACGATTGCGTTCATGACATAACTACCCTTCGCGGTCGCGTATTTATCGTAACGAGGTAGAGGACGAGAACCATGTTCTTGAATCTCCACTGCTAATTTGGTCGAGGTAGCTCGGGAGTGGTGATGACGCGTCGTGCTCGATTTTTGTGTGGCACCGCGAAAGGGGACCCGTGGCAGATCTGAGATTCATTCACGCGACCATGTCGGCCGGAAAGTCGACGATGGCCCTGCAAATCCACTGGCAACTCGTTCAATCGGGTCGCAATGTCGAACTGTGGACCTTCGGTGACCGCTCACGTGAACCCGAGGTCACGAGCCGTATTGGCATCGCGGCGCCCTGTTACGTGCAGCAACCGGAGGTAGACCTCACCGATCAGCTGCCACGACTGGTCGACCAACACGTGTCGGTCATTGTGATTGACGAGGCCCAGTTTGCCTCGACCGAACAAGTCGACTGGCTGGCAACCTTGGTTGACTTACACGGCATTGACGTGTACTGCTTTGGTCTGGGCGCCGACTTCTTGCTGAACGTCTTTCCGGGTTCCGCGCGCTTGTTCGCTATTGCCGATGAAGTCTCCGAACTTCCTGTGGTCGCGTATTGCTGGTGTGGTGCGCGCGGACGCTGTAACGCGCGCGTGGTCAATGGGTCGGTGCAGCGCGCCGGTGCGCAGCGAGTGATTGGTGACGTGGACGCCGGCACCAGCACGGTGGGTTACCAGGTGCTGTGCCGACGTCACTATCACACGGGCGAACTCGGTCCTCGCTGACTTACACGCGGCCCGCGTAGTGGTCGCGCCAGATCACGCGATACAACTTGGTGCGGCGCGGAATAGACCGTAGCCCCGGGATGTAGGGGACCAAGATGAGTCCCGCCGTCAACAGCATCATGATGCCCCACGCATCGACGTCCGCATTGCCGCTGGTCGAGAAGGGGTGAATCTGATACCAGAAGGTGTAGAGCCACAACCATGCTTGGCCGGGGTAGCTGCCCGTCTCGTTCATCATTCCCCACTGGTCACCCAACAAGTGCTGGTGATCGGCCAAAGTGGCAAACCACCCCCCATCGGCAATGAACAACAACACGTTGGTGTAGTCCGTGGTGTAGAGACCACCACCCGTCACCATCGCCGAGTCCAGTGCTCCTGAACGGGCCATGGCGGTTTCACTCGCAATCAGCACGTCGACGGGATTGGATAGCGAGAGAGGTGTCGCCACGAGCTGACCATGAGTGAAGCTCAGCGTCGCCTTGCCATATTCATTAAGCCAGTTCTGACGCTCGGTGTCGCTGGCGTTTTTCCACGTGGCCAGAGCGAATCGAACGGTGGCGGCATCGGGCAAGGTGGCCAGGGGTCGCAACACAAAGGTCTGTGCTGGATCAATGGGAATGTGAACGCCCACCATCTTGGCGAGATAGAGATGAGTGACACCGAGGAACTGACCATCCGAGGCGTTGTTGTACGGCGCGCCGTATCCCGCGAGGCCCGACGTGCCCGCCAGCTCGCTGTAGGCCGTGGTGGCGAAGTCAACCGGGTCGGCAGACGACCACTGCTGGATGGTGACCTGCTTCTCGTCCGGCGATCCGAACACCAGGGCCAAACCCGCGGTCAGTAGGGCGACCACGAGTAGGGCAATGGCACCTTCCTTCAAGATGTCATACGGGCGCTGCGCGCCGGTCCATTCGCGCACATCGCGGTCGGGATTGAAGTTGCGGCGACTCATTTTGATACCTCTTCAAAGGGGGGCACGACGCCCTTTCGACGAACCATGACGACGTGAAGTGCGGTCAGCACCACGGCGGCCAGTGGCAACAACACGATGTGCCACATCAACATCTGTCCGGTATTGAGCACATTGAAGAAGGCGCCCGCGCCGGTGGCGTTAATACCGTCCTTCGCCTGGGTGCTGATCCACTGGCTGTCGAAGTTGGTTTGGCTGACGTAGCCGGTAAACGCGGTGGCGATGGAGGTCGCAAAGGTGACGGCACCCGTGACCCAGGTCAGCGAACGATTACCACGCCACGCCGCCATGAAGAACTTTCCCCAGAGGTGAATCACCATGGCGAAGAAGAAGATTTCCACCGACCACAGGTGCAGGGAATTCACGTAGTGACCAATGGATGACTGGTGCCACCACTGGGGTCCGCGAATGGCCAACACGAATCCCGTCAGAATCACCATGACCAAGGCCGAGAGACTCACGACGCCGAAGACGTAAATCCACGACGAGACGTATGACGGTTGCGTATCGGGGAGGGCCTTGTCGGGCGGAAGCTGCTCAACGAGGCGACGTCGGAGGCGCGTCGTCCATTGACGATCGATGGTGGTACTCATGACTGATTCTCCTTCTTGCGTCCCGGGAAGGGGGCAACGAGAGCGACGAGAAAGGTGACCACCATGGTCACGACCACGGCAAAGTTGCCGTAACTCATCTGGAACCAGCCCCACGAGATGTAGTGGCCGGGGTGATCGAGATTGACCAGTGCGCCGAGAATCTCAGACATTGGTACTCCTCTCTATTGAACGTGTCCTCATCATGTGGCGAAGTGGGCTGTTCAAATCGGGGCATAATCAGGGTATGAAGTCCCAACATCTCGAAATCGCTTGGTTTGGTGCGCTCTGTGACGACGATTACGAGCAGTTGGGCGTCGTGAACGAGAGCCTGCGCTCCTCGTGGGCACACTGTGCCGACATCGTGCGCACCGCCGATGCGCGCGGATTTGATTCGGTCTTGCTGCCGTCGGGATATGAGCTCGGCATTGATGCCGTGGCCATGGCCAGTGCCTTGGCCACGGTGACCTCATCTATTCACCTCCTCACCGCCGTTCGTATTGGTGAAAATTGGCCCCCGGCCCTCGCGCGACAACTCGCGACGGTGGCCCACCTCGCTCCTGGCCGTCTCAACATCAACATCATCTCGAGTGATCTGGCGGGTGAGACGCTGGAATCGTCGCCGCGCTATCAACGCACTGCCGAAGCCATGGCGATTTTGCGAGACCTCTTGGATGGTCGTCCGTCTCACAGCGACGGTGACTTTTATTCTTTCGACGTCGTGCCACCACGCATCGCCACCGGCCCACGACCCCCGCTGTACTTCGGGGGTTTGTCGCCCGCAGCGCGAGATGTGGCCGCCCGTTACGCCGATGTCTATTTGATGTGGCCCGACACCATGGAGAACGTGGCGGAGATCATTCGTGACATGCGTGAGCGAGCGGCGTCGTATGGACGTGAACTTCGATTCGGATATCGAGTGCACGTCGTGGTGCGTGAGACCGAAGCCGCCGCGCGATCCGCCGCGAACTATCTCATTGCGGCCCTCGATGCGGAGCAGGGAAACGCCATTCGTTCCCGGTCATTAGACGCGGGCAGTGTGGGCGTCGCTCGACAAAGCGAGCTTCGCGAGGGTGCCGACGACGAGGGATACGCGGAAGCGAACCTGTGGACGGGAATTGGTCGAGCACGTTCGGGATGTGGTGCCGCGCTGGTTGGCTCTCCCGCTCAAATTCTCGACAAGATTGAGGCCTACCGAGAACTCGGTATTGAGGCATTCATCTTTTCGGGATATCCGCACCTCGAGGAGTGCGAGCGATTCGCCGATCTCGTGCTCTCACACTTGACGCACGCGCCGCTGTACTAGATCAGTTCCGCAATCTCCACACGACGCTTCTCGTCGATAGAGCGGTGGGCGGCCACACCCATCACCACGGACCACCAGCCGTCGTCGGCCGTCACGAGGGCGCGAGACCCCTCTCGCCAGGCCGTTTGAATATCGAGGTGCTCGAGGTAACTGGCGCCATGGTGGAAGCCTTCAACGGCCACTCGGGTGTCGGCAATCACTTCCTCGGTGATGACACCGCTGTGGCGTTCGGCACAGATGAGACGACCCGAGGGCAAGAAGGCTTCAATCTTTCCCGTCGTGCCCACGATGCTGACTTCTTCGTGTTCGCGCGAGACGTCCGCAAACATCGACAGGTCGAGTGACGCACGAGCACCGGATTCAAACTCCACGATGACAAGGGCGTTGTCGAGAATGTCCGAGGGTCGGCCGTCGTAGGACTCGTCGAGATGATTCACATCTTGGCCACCCGACGCCATGACGGCGACCGGATTGCTGCGCAAGATAAGTCGCATGAGATCAAAGAAGTGACAGCACTTCTCGACCAAAGTGCCACCAGTGTTTTCGGAGAAGCGGTTCCAATTGTCCACCTTCACCAAGAAGGGGTGACGGTGCTCACGGATGGCGAGCATCTTGAGATCGCCAATACTGCCGGAGTGGGCGAGGGCGATGGCTCGAGCCACCGGCGGCATGTAGCGATATTCGAGGCCGACCCAGAAGAGATTCGGATACTCGCGCGCAAGGTCACGTATTTCCGTCGCGTCGGCAATGGTGGTGCACAGCGGCTTTTCCACCACTATCGCCTTACCGCTTTTCATCACGTCCACCAACACGTCACGGTGCGTCATGTTGGGAGTGGAGATGACGTAGATGTCGCAGATATCCGCCGCGAGCAAGTCGCGGTAATCGGCGAAGGTTTGTAGGTCTCGACCGTCCGCGGTGAACTGCGCCCATTGGCGTGATTCCTCGTGCGAGTCGGCGATGGCCACCACCTCACCATCGGGCAGGCCGTAGATGTTGCGCTGGTGCTCGAGGCCCATCATCCCCGTGCCGATCAGTCCGTAGCGAATAGGTGCACTCATGAGCGACTCGGGGCAATCCCCGCCTCACGGTCGCGGCCCCATTGGGACAAATTGAATTGAGTGACGCCGATGGTGAGTGAGGTGGCCAAAATGATGTGCAGCTCGACTAACCACACCGGCAGGTGAAGGACGTATTGCACGAATCCCACGACTCCCTGTAGCGACCCAATCACGAGCAGTCGACGAAGGCCCATCTGAAGCCGGGGGGCCGCGTCACTCTTGAACAGATACAAAAACAAACCGCCGACGGTCCCGATGAACATGATGGCGAAGAGAGAGTGCACCCAGGCGACGTCGATAAGCGCAAAGGGAAGGCGCCGTGCGACATCTTGGCCCACGGTGTTACCAGCGTGAGGTCCCGATCCCGTAGTCGCGGTGCCCACGACCAGAACGATGATGAGATTCACCGCGAGCCAGCGCGCAATGAACAAGAGTCGAGGGCTGCGTAATTCCACTCGGGCGTCGGGTCCGTAGACGTACTTTGAGCGGTGGTATTGCACCGCCCCCAGCACCACCATGGCGAGGGACACCAACATGTGACAGTTGACCAACCAGGGGTTGAGGTGGCTGTAGACCACCACGGCGCCGAGGACGGCGTTCAGAACGACGAAGAGAACGAGAGAGCCGCTGGTGATGATGAGGTCTCGTCGACGGGGGCGACGCGTGATGGCCATGATGAAGGCCACCAGCGTGACAACGATGAGAATGCCGGTGACGAGGCGATTGCCAAACTCCACCACCGAGTGAATACCCCATTGGTGGGCGGTGGTGTGTTTGTAGCACTGTGGCCAGTCCGGGCACCCCAGACCAGACCCCGTGAGTCGAACGAGGCCCCCCGTCACCATGATGAGAATCATGGACACGAAGTCCGCCAGTGCCCACCATCGAAAAGTGCTCGGCGCGGGGTGAAGAAAATTTGGGGCTTTGGCGCTCATCGCTGCCAGCCTAGAGACAGGTGGCTCGTAGGATGGTCCCCGTGACGGTCGCAACGATGCACCCTCGATCGCCTCTAGCGACGGTAAAGGCCTACGTGGCCTTGACAAAACCCCGCATCATTGAGCTTCTCTTGGTGTCCACGGTGCCCACCATGGTCGTGGCGCGCAATGGTTGGCCATCACTTCGGCTTCTCATCCTCACGTTGGTGGGAGGCACCCTGGCCGCCGGTGGCGCGAACACCTTCAACATGTATTTGGACCGCGACATCGACGCGATCATGGAGCGCACGAAGAATCGACCCCTCGTCACCGGTGCCGTGAGCCCCACCGAGGCGCTCATTTTCGGCGTTTGTCTTGAAATTGCGGCCTTCCTCGTCCTCGGCATCGGCGTGAACCTGATTTCGGCCTGGCTGGGACTAGCGGCGACCGCCTTTTACGTCGTGATTTACACGATGTGGCTGAAGCGCCGTTCCAAGCAGAACATCGTGATTGGTGGCGCGGCGGGTGCGGTACCCGTTCTTATCGGTTGGACCGCGATCACGGGTCATCTGGCCTGGACCCCGGTCTTACTCTTCGCCATCATCTTCATTTGGACACCACCACATTTTTGGGCCTTGGCCGTTCGTTACCGCGATGACTACGAGGCGGCCAATGTGCCCATGATGCCCGTGGTGGCCTCACTCAAGCGCACCACGACAGAAATTTTGGTGTATTCGGTGATCATGTGGGCGCTGTCCATGCTGGTCGGTCCGGTCGCTTCTTTGAGCTGGGTATATGGAATCAGCGCATTAATTCTCGGCACGTGGTTCAACTGGGGTGCGTTCCAGCTGTGGCGCAGGGCGCAAGTGGACCAGGCGGACGTTGCCGGCGCCATGAAGCTCTTTCACTTCTCTATTACGTACCTCACCGTTCTTTTTGTCATGATGGCTGTTGATGTCCTCATCCGCCACCACTAAGACCCCCCGCTGGCGCGGGCCCTCGCCGATGTTCCTTATTCCACTGGGAATTGGTGCAGCCATGGCGTTCTCGCTGATTTTCGGGGTCTCGTATCTGACCCGCCCCGTCACTGGTTCCACGACAACGATGCCATCCGCCCTGGTGGGACAAACGGCGCGACTCTCGACCCTCCCTGATCTCTCGGGAGCCTCCGTCACCCTTCCCTATAAGAAGGGCACGCCGACGATTCTGGTCTTCTTCGCCAGCTGGTGCGCTCCGTGTAAGGCAGAACTGCCCCGGGTTGCCCGTTTTTCCTCGTCAGGGAACCTTCATGGCGTGGAAGTGGTGGGAATCGCCAGCAACGACAGCTCAGTGTCGACCGCACGAGACTTTGCTCGGACCGCCAATTTCACGGCTCCCGTGCTCTTTGATGCCGACGGAACTGCCTCGTCATCGGACTTCAATATCGTGGGACTCCCCGACACGATCGCCATCGACGCTGACGGCATCATTCGCCAGGTCGTGGTGGGACCCGTCACCACGGCCGAACTGTCGGCGATGGTTTCCCTCATTAAGTAGTTGATCAGGGATTTTGTAGCTATCGAGGGTTGCGTAAACTCTCAAGTAAGCGAAGTCTGACCAGGGAATACAGACTCTGACCAGAATTTAACTGATAATTGTCAACAATGATGACAGTTTCCGATCCGTGATGAGTGTGTGAAGTAGTTCACACCCGAGAAACAAATTCGACGCCTTCGTGCCTTGACGAACTGTTTACGGTGGTCTTATAGTTCCATCACTGCACAAACGTGCAGTATCAATCAAGGCAGTTGGGCAACCACTGCCAGGGGAGGCATAAATGCGGAAAGTTAACTCTTTTCGGCGTTTGGTCGGAGCTGGCGTTATCGCTGGTTCCATCGCTGCCAGCCTCGTGACGACCGCGCCTTCGGGCGCTGCTGTCTCGGCGCACGGTGACCAGGTTCCGAAGACCGCACTCGTTTCACCGATGGGACCCACCGACCACGCGAACATGATTTTCCCGTACGCGTCCGGTGCTTACTTCACGGTAACGAACATGAACGATTTCCAGAGCTATCTGTATCGCCCGCTGTACTGGGTCGGTAAGGGTTCGGACATCACCATCCAAAAGGACTTGTCGCTGGCAGCGTTGCCCGTGTACTCCAACGGCAACAAGACGATCACCATCACCATGAAGGGCTGGAAGTTCTCCAACGGTGAAACGATCGACGCTCAGTCCGTTAAGTTCTTCCTCGACATGTACGCCGCGGTGCCTTTCCGCTACGCGGGCTACGTGCCGGGCTTTGGTATTCCTGACCAGGTTTCCAATGTCACCGCGAACGGTAACGTTCTCACCATCACGACGTCTGTGGCCGTGAACCCCAACTGGTTCAACTACAACTTCTTGACTGAGATCACCCCGTTCCCGCGTGCCTGGGACAAGAAGTACGTGACGCCGACCAGCGCCACCATCGCTTCGCCGGGTTCCGCTGACGTGTCGACGAACGCTGCCAACTGTGGCACCGCCGACTTCACGGACATCGCCGACTTGGCCGCCAAGTGTGGTTACTACCCGAACAGCACTGCTGACGTTTACGGTGTTCCTCACCACAACAGCACCAGCGTGTACAACGGTGCGTACGGCTACCTGTACTACAACAGCCGTCCGTCCGGCACGGGCAACCTTGCCGCGTACGACAGCAGCCCGATCTGGAACGTTGTCAGTGGTCCGTGGAAGCTCTCGAGCTTCGACGCCACCGGTGACATTGTGTTCGTTCCGAACAACCAGTACAGCGGTCTGCCGAAGCCGAAGTTCTCGACCTACACCTTGAAGGCCGAAGCTTCGATCGACACCGAGAAGCTGCAGCTTGAGGCTGGTCAGCTTGACACTGGTTACGTGAAGCCGACCGACGTGTCGACCTCGCCGAAGCCGGGCGTTGCGGGTAAGAACCTCATCTCCCAGCTGAGCGGATACAACGTCCGCACCGGTGGATCATGGGCCTTCTACTACGCCTACTACAACTTCAACGCGGCCTCGAGTGGTACCCACTTGGTCCAGTCGTTGGCAGTTCGTCAGGCGTTCCAGTACGGTATCGACCAGCTGACCATCATCAAGGCGCTCTACAACGGTTACGGTGTCCCGGGCTACGGTCCGATCCCGACCTTGCCCGCCAACGTGTTCAGCAAGGGTCTTACTAACCACTACGCGTTCTCCCTCACTAAGGGCATTGCTGCTCTGAAGGCGGCAGGATTCACGTGGGACAAGAACACCTCGCACGCTGCGGTTTGCACCAAGTCTGGTGGTTGCGGTAACGGCATCACTCAGGGCACTGCCTTGAACTTGACCTACAAGTACACCACTGGTAGCACCACGCTGGACGCTCAGATGAACGCGGAGAAGGCCTCATGGGCCAAGGAAGGCATCCAGGTCACTCTGTCGACCGACACGCCGACCAACATCGCGGGACTCTGCACCTCTGGTATCGGCTCGGCCCCGACTGCGGGTAACCCTGACGGTAACGGTGACTGGCAGATCTGTCAGTACGGTGGATGGCTCTACGCTCCTGACTACTACCCGTCGGGCGAGCTCCTGTTCTACACGGGCGCTCTCTCCAACCCGGGCGAGTACTCGGACGCGACCATGGACCGTCTCATCGACGCCACCACCAAGGGCAGCACTGCGCTGAACGCTGGCAAGAACAGCTACGCGCAGTACGCCATGGACCAGCTGCCGTACATGTACCAGCCCACGGGCACCGGTACCGGTGAAATCTCCAAGACGTTGAAGGGCGTTCTGCCCCCCAACCCGACTGGCGCTTCACTGCCGGAGTTCCTCTCGAAGTAACTCCGCTGTACCAGTTGTAACTGAGCTTGCTCAGCAGAATGCCCGCCACGAAAGTGGCGGGCATTCTGCGTGAGTCGGCAAAACTCACGCACCAGCGTTAGCCTCTTCGCATGGTTGAACTTGTTGCCCTCTCTCCACTTGATGTGTCTCAATTCCTTGAGGTGACGTGGACGGAATACCGAGAGAGTTTGCGGGAGGCGGGCTTCAGTGATCGTGAAGCTGAACTCAATATCGAGCGCAACAAGTCACAGATTCTGGACGGCGACTATCCCAAACCAAACCATCACTTCCTCGACATTCGACACGAGGGTGCATCAATCGGTACTTTGTGGCTGGCCTCTCAAGATGACCAAGCACCCGGCCAATGGTTCGGCTACGAGTTCACTATCCAGCCTGAATTCAGAGGTCGTGGATTGGGCAGAGCGACGATGGTGGCTGCCGAGAACTACGTCGCCACACAGGGCGGAACCTCCATTGGGCTCAATGTCTTTGGTCCCAATGCCATTGCTCGTTCGCTGTATGAGTCGATGGGTTATGAAATCCAGAACATTGGAATGAAGAAGACTCTCTCGTAACGAGATCTAGATAGAAAGAATCCCCGGGCAGTGCCCGGGGATTCTTCGCAAGTCGTTGATTCGATTATTGAGCTGAGCGAATAGTGACGGCAGCTTCAATCGGGAAGTGGCAGGCCACGGTGTGACCATTGCTGATTTCCTGCATCGTGGGCTCTTCGTTCGCACAGATGTCGGCGGCAGCCGGGCAACGGGTGCGGAAGCGACAACCGGACGGCGGGTTCGCGGCACTCGGAAGTTCGCCCTGGATTTGGCCACCACGGCGCTCGCGAGAGCCCTCGACATCGGCGTTCGGCACGGCGTTCAGGAGTCCCTGGGTGTAGTGGTGACGAGGAGCGGAGAAGACTTCTTCCGCCGGCCCGACTTCCACGAGCTTTCCGAGGTACATCACACCAATACGGTGAGCGATGTAGCGAACGACGGCGAGGTCGTGACTAATCAAGATGTATGACAGACCACGAGCTTCCTGGAGGTCCTGCATCAAGTTCAAGATCTGAGCCTGAATTGACACGTCAAGGGCCGAGACGGGTTCGTCAGCGATTACCAGCTTCGGCTCGAGAGCCAGGGAGCGGGCGAGGCCGACGCGCTGGCGCTGACCACCGGAGAATTCGTGCGGGTAGCGCTCGGCGGCAGCCAGCGGCAGGCCCACTTCGCGCAGCAACTGGTCAACACGCTCGTCCATCTCCGTCTTGGAGAGAGTCTTTTGGATCTCGAGAGGCTCGCGAATGATGTCACCCACGCGCTTGCGGGGGTCGAGTGACGCGTACGGGTCTTGGAACATCATCTGACGGTTACGAGCGAGGGCGCGACGACGCGCACCCTTCTTGAGACCATCGACGTTCGTCCCCGCGAAGTTGATGTCACCGCTCGTGACCTCTTCGAGGCCAGTGATGAGGCGACCAATGGTCGTCTTTCCGCAACCAGACTCACCCACGAGGCCGAAGGTTTCACCTTCACGAACTTCGAAGTTGACGTCCGCCACGGCGCTGACCTTGAGGCCGGTGCGACGGAAAATGCTGGCACCACGGATCGGGAATTCCTTCACCAAGTTCGATACGGTCAACAAGGGCTTCGTCGCGTCGATGGCCTTACGTGCTTGGTTGATCTGCACATCAACGGCCGCGGGGCCATTGGTGGGGTTGAAGCACGCGAAGCGGTGACCCTGACTCGCGTCCACGACCTCGGGCTCGCTGGTGCGGCACTGGTCGGTCGCGTAGGTGCAACGAGGGGCAAAGCGACAGCCCACGATCTCCTTAGAGAGGTCTGGCGGAAGTCCTGGGATGGAGAGCAATCGGCCACCGGTGATGTTGTCAATCTTCGGCACCGACGCCAAGAGGGCCTGGGTGTACGGGTGGTTCATGCGGGTAAAGAGAGTCTTGGTGTCGGCCTCTTCGACGACCTTGCCGGCGTACATCACGACCACGCGGTCGGTGCGGCTGGCGATAACACCCATGTCGTGGGTAATCAGAATGACGGCCATGTTGAGCTTCTCGCGAAGGCCGTCAAGGATGTCCAAGATCTGCGCCTGGATGGTCACGTCGAGAGCTGTCGTCGGCTCGTCGGCGATCAGGACCTTGGGCTCGCACACCAGAGCCATGGCAATCATCACGCGCTGGCGAAGTCCACCAGAGAGTTCGTGGGGGAACTGGTTAAGGCGTTCCTCCGGCATGGGCATTTCCACCATGCGCAGAACCTCGAGGGCGCGCTGACGCGCCTCTTCCTTGGACGCACCGCGGTGGATGATGTAACCCTCCGCGATCTGATCGCCAATCCGCATCACCGGGTTCAGTGAGGTCATGGGGTCCTGCGGAATGAGGGCGATGGAGTTACCACGTACCGAGCGCATTTCCTTCTCGGACAGAGTGGCGAGGTCCTTGCCATCAAAGAAGATTTGGCCGCCGGACACGTGACCGTTCTTGGGCAGGAGGCGCATGATGGACAAACCGGTGGTGGTCTTGCCACAGCCAGATTCACCGACGATGCCGACACACTCACCAGCAGCAATGTCGATGGAGACGCCATCGACGGCGACAACATCAGCGGCACGCATGGCAAATGAGGTGCGCAGGTTCTTAATCGAGAGGATGGTCACGGTGGAAATTATACCCTTCTGTATTGATGATTCCCCGGGTGACCGAGGCGGACACAGTGCCCTACTTCAGTGCGGCGAGAACGTCTTTCGTGTGGAGTTTGGAGTACGCGACTTCGCCCGGCCAGGGAAGCAATTGCTTGTAGGCATCCGGCATGGACGTGGCTTCCGCGACCTTCAAGTAGGTCTTTTGCAGCGCGACGTAGTCGTCCAACATGTTCTGTAGGAGTCCGCGGGCCGCGTCGGGGTAGACATCGAGAGTCACCATTCCGGCAGCCTCTCCCTGGGCGGACAGAGCAACGTTGGCCGCCGTGTTGACGCAGGTGATGTTGGCGTGGCAGGCCTTCACGCTGGCACCGAAAGCGGTCGCCGCATCATTGGTTATTTTTGACATCGCGATGATTTGTGCGCGCGCCGCCTGAACCGTGTTGGCGGTGGTAGTCGGAGCCGTGCGAAGCGACAGCTTGATGCCGTAGACCGCTCCGCCGGCGAGAACCGCCGACAGGAGAAGAATCGAGACGGGCTTCAGGTAGTTGCGCCAGGTTTTTGTGGGTGCGTCGGTGATGTCTGTCATAAATATGGACCGAAGGTCAACGAGCGTTTAACGCTCGCGCAAACGGACTTCGAACATGTCGCGCATGGCGTCTCCGATGTAGTTAAAGGAGACGATGAGCACGAGGAAAAGTCCGCAGACGGGGTAGACCTGCCACCAACAACCAATTTGGAAGTTGTCCGAACCGAACTGGATCATTGCGCCCCAGTCGGTCTCCGGCAGCGGAATACCGAGGCCCAGGAAGCCCAATGACGTCAGGGCCAAGATGGAGCCTGCCAGCGCGAAGGTGGACACCGTCATCATCGTGCTCACGGTGTTGGGCAGGATGTGACGCCAGATGATGCGTCCCGATCCGCCACCCATGGCTCGAACCGCCTGAGCGAATTCACGGTCTCGAAGGGCAATCGCTTCACCGCGTAACAGTCGAGCGTCACCAAACCAACCGGTGAAACCGAGAACCAAGATCAACAGGACCTTCGAGCGACCAAACAAGGAGATGGTGGCGAGCAGGAGGAACAGGCCGGGGATGGACAACATCACGTCTACGAAACGCATGAGCAGAGAGTCAATCCAGCCACCGACGTATCCGGAGAACACGCCGTATCCCACGCCGACGACCAGCGAGATCATGGCGGCGAGGAAGCCCAATTCCAGCGACGACTGGCCGGCGAACATGAGACGTCCAAGGATGTCAAAGCCGAGGTAGTCGGTTCCCAGAGGGAAACCCTTCTGCGGAGGCAAGTTCACGTTGAAAATGGAGGCACTCGCGTCCGTTTGGTTGGAGTGGTAGAAGAACGGACCCACGAAGCAAAACAAGACAATGGCAACGACGTAGACCAACGACGCCACGGCGAGCTTGTTGCTCACGAAAACGCGCAACATTTGCTGCCACATGCGTTCGGTGCCTCGAACGTCACCTGCTGAGTTCGCAGCCTCGGCGAAGGCGTCGAGCGCCGCTTCGTGGCCAGATTGACCGTCCATCACGGCCATCTTTTCGGCTTCCCAATCGGTAGGAAAAGTCATGTTTATCGCTTTCCTGTCAGTCGGATACGAGGGTCGGCAATAGCAATACCAATGTCAGCAAAGAGGTTTCCGAGCACGGTGGCCACGGTCACCATCAGGGTGAGCCCCATCACGACGGGCACGTCACGAACGTTGGTCGAGGCCACCGTCAGCTGACCCATGCCGGGGTAGTTGAAGATGCGCTCCGTAATGAGGGCGCCACCAAACAAAGCGGGAAGCGAGAGGCCCAGAATGGTGATGACAGGCAGGACGGCGTTTCGGAAGGCGTGGCGGAACAACACGCGGTTAGGCGAACATCCCTTGGCGCGAGCGGTGCGGACGTAGTCCTGCACCATGGTCTCCAAGATGGATCCACGCATGAAACGAGTCAAGCCACCAATTCCGAGAACCGTCAGAGTGGTTAAGGGAAGGGCAAATTGTCCCGGATAGTTCCACATCTGCACCAGAGGCGAGAAGAAACTGTTCGCCGTTGGCTGGTCAATGGACGGTGGGAACCAGTGCAAAGTCAGCGAGAAGACGATGATCGTTACCAGCGAGAACAAGAAGGCGGGGAACGAGAACAGAAGGAAAATCAGGAAAGTCATCGAGTGGTCGAAGAAGGAATTGCGCTTAATTCCCTGGAAAAGTCCGATAACAATTGAGATAATGGTCGAGAACAAGAGAGAAATGATGACCAGCCACAAGGTGCGCGGCAGGTACGGATAAATGACCGTCCACACCGACACATCAAGGGTTCCTGGGTTCGTCGAGTAGCCCAAGTTTCCGTGGAAAAGGTTGAGCATGTAGTGGTAATACTGCAGGTAGAACGGCAAGTCGAGGCCGTGCGAGTGCAGGAATTCCTTCAATGCTTGGGTCGTGGCGTGAGGGCCAAGCACTACTCGGGCAATGTTTCCCCCCATGAGCGACGGCAAGAGGAACGTCATAAATGACACTCCAATCAACACTCCGATGCCCTGCAGGATTCGGCGGAAGAAGTAACCAATCATCATGGGGACTCTAGCAGTGGCCGTTTCTGAATCTCAAAGTGAGTGTTGCGACGATGTGAATATCTGAGCATCGACAACGAGCTCGCGCCGTTCAATTGCTGATCGGTCGGCCAGGTGCAATAGGGTGTCAATGGTGGAGCCGTTAATGGCGGCACTCGAAAGCATGACCTAAATTCAGATTTTTCTCACCAATTTGGTAAAACCGGAGAAATTCAGCACCATGCATCACGCAAACGCCACGGTATGGGCCCTCGTCACCACGTTTACCCTGATGGCGTGGGTTTTTCAACTATTGCGCTGGTCTCGCGTCGCCCAAGGTGAAGGTTTTCAGCCATTTGCGATTTTAAGTTTCTACCGGCAGTGGGCATTTCCCGCCTCCGCCTCCGCTACGGCGGTCACGACCAGTTCAGGAATGCCCTCGCGCTTTCTAGAGGCCCCGTTTCGCGCGGCGAGTCGAATCTATGAGAGGTCAACTGGTCACGAGCACCCCTACGAGAGCTCGCAGCGCCGATTCACCAAGAAGCCCATCTCCCTGACGCTGGTCGTGGGGCTCATCATGGCGACGGCCGTGATCGGGCGAACCCCCGTTGTCATCTACCTCCTGTCAGTGGCCTACGCCCTGATCTTCCCCTGGGGATTTCCGCTCCGCCGCCGCCCACGACCTTTTTTGAGCGACCATGTCGCTCTCGGCGCGACGGCGTTGAGCGTCACTTTCTCACTTCTTCTGGGTTTCGTCACCTGGGGCATTTCTCCACTAGTCGCCGCCGCCGTGATCGTGCTCACGGTGCCAGTCACCTTGTCACTGGCGGCCGCGTGTGTTCGGCCCGCGGTAACTGTTCCCCCCTCGAACGAGCCACGGGTTCGAATGAGCCGCAGCTCGCGTGGCGCGGTCGTGGTGAGCGACTTTCGGACCTTGACCGATGAACGCGCCCTCGAGACGTTGGATGGTTTCGTGCAGGGCGAACTGGAAGGGCGGCGCATCGTCGTGACCGGGGGACTCACTGGACGAGGGAAATCGCAGGCTCTGGCGAACTATCGGCTCGGCGTGGCCATCGGAGAACGAGAGTGTGAACTCGTGGTGGTGGCTCGCACGAACGCCGAGGCACTGACCGCGGGGTGTGGTGTCAAGACGCGTCGCTTTGATTCTCGTCACCTCGCGATGAAGTGGGTGCAGCGGACTCTGGTGGCCGGCGACGGTGTCCTCTTCCTGGGCGATATCCCCGATTACTACCCCTAAGGGTTAGTCAACGCGAAAAGTGCGGACCGCGAGGAGCGGAGCGGCGATTGCCCACACCACCAAGCTCAACAGATCGATGAGCGTGAGCGAGCGGCCGGTCGTGGCGCGGTGCAATAGATCCGACAGCGCGCCGCTGGGGATGAGGTGAGAGAGTGCGCTGAATGGGCCCGGCAACGACGTGGTGGGAATAACCATGCCCGAACCCAGCAATAGCAATAGATAGAGCCCATTGGCCGCGGCCAGGTTGACTTCGGCCGCGAGACGCCCCGCGAGGTAGAGTCCAATGCCCGCACAGGCGGCACTCGCTAAGACGAGGGCCAACACGATGAGGGCGAGAGATGATGCGGAGCTGTGCGGATTCCATCCGAGAATCACCGCCACGGTGGCGATGGCGACAATTTGAATGAGCTCGGTCACCAGAATCGAGAGAATCTTCGCCGCGATAAAAGTACGCATGGGTAGTGGCGTGGTGCGAAGTCGCTTCAAGACCCCATAGGAACGTTCGAAGCCGGTGGCGATCGACAGGGCGACCAACGAGGTCGACAGAACCGCGAGCGAGATGATGCCGGGCGCCAAGAAATCCACTCGGTGAGCGTCGGGCGTGGCAATCACGGCGACCTCGCTGAAAAACACCAGGAGGCCCAACGGGATGAGGATGGTGAGCAGCAGTGTCTCGCCGCGGCGCAACGTCATGCGAATTTCGGCAGCGGTCTGCGCCGTTAGAGCACTCATCGCGATTCACCTTCCAGGGCGCGTCGATAGACGCTCTCCAAACTGTGGCTGGATGAAATTGACTGAACGTTGATACGGCGATCCGCTAGCCACGCGGTCGCGCGGGCCAAAAAGTCGGCGTCGTGAGCGGGTCCGATCAGGGTGCTGCCGGAGATACGCCCCCCGAGGGGTGGCTCACCGGCGCGTGAGAGGTCACTGTCGGCGGAAATGACGACGTCGGTGGAGTGTGTGAGGTCGGCGAGTCGGCCCGAGAGGACCGTTCGTCCCTGGGCGATGACACACACACGATCGGAGATTCGTTCGGCCTCGTCGAGTTCGTGGGTGGTGAGCACAATGGCACGACCGAGGGCTGTCTCTTCTCTAATGAGCTCCCGAATCACGTCGCGGCCTTCGGGGTCAACGCCGCTGGTGGGTTCATCCAAAATAAGCACGCTCGGCTGGCCCAATAAGGCCAGTGCGAGCAAGGTGCGCTGCTTTTCCCCGCCCGACAAGCGACGCCAGGGAGTGTTCGCCACCGAACCCAATGCCAATCGTTCAACGAGGTCAGTTCCGCGGCGTGGGTGGCGGTAATACGAGGCGGTGAGGGCGATGACCTGGGCGGGGCTCATGGGGGCCCAGACTCCACCGTCTTGCAACATAGCTCCGGTTAATTCACTCACCTGAGTGGGATGCGCGACGGGGTTAAGGCCATGTAGCTCGACGAGGCCCGCGGTCGGGCGGCGAAAGCCGAGCAGGGTGGTGAGTGAGGTGGTCTTGCCAGCCCCATTGGGTCCGAGGATGGTCAGCACCTCGCCGAAGGCGAGTTCGAACGACACGTCCGTAACGGCAGTGGTGTCACCGAAGTCCACGCGAAGATGCTCAACTCGGCCGGCGATGCTCACGTCTCAACGGTACAGGTCATGAGGCCTCGGTAGGCTAAAAGGCGTGATTGACATCGGCCGCGTACGTAACGATTTTGATGAATTGGCTCGCCAATTGGCTCGACGTGGATTCCCGCTGAGTTCGCTCGAAGAATTGCGTGACGCCGATGTCGCCCATCGCGCCGCCCTCGTGAATGCCGAGACCTTGCGCGCCGAGGTCAAGGAATTGTCGCGTCAGGTGGGCGAGGCACGTCGAGCCAAGAACGATGCTCTCGCCGAAGAGCTCATGGCCACGAGCCGTGAACTGGGAGAGCGTGAAGCCGCCGCCCGCGCCGTCGCGGATGACTTAGGCGAGAGCGTGCTGCGACTCAATCTCATGGTCCCGAATACGCCCTCCGATGACACTCCCGATGGGGCGGACGAAAACGACAACGTCGAAACCTTTCGTTGGTGGCTCGGAATGGACAGTGGTGCCGCTGAGCCCACTTACGGCGACCACCAGCGCGTCGCGCACTGGGACATCGGTAGCGAGCTCGGCCTCCTCGACATCGAGACCGCCGTCAAGCTCGCGGGCTCGATGTTCGTTGCCTTCCGTGGCGACGGCGCTCGCCTGCAGCGAGCCCTGACCTCATTCGCGCTCGATCAACACCGTGATGCGTACGTGGAGATTGCGCCGCCTTCCGTCGCTTTGACGGACACCATGATGTCGACGGGTCACCTGCCGAAGAGCCAAGACGACATGTATGCCGTCGAGCGCGACAACTTGTGGCTCATCCCGACCGGTGAAGTGCCACTCACGTCGATGCGTCGCGGGGAGATCTTGGCGACCGACGAACTTCCGATTCGCCTGACCACGGTGACCCAGTGCTTCCGCCGTGAGGCGGGATCGGCCGGGCGAGACACTCGCGGCCTGCTTCGCGTGCACGAATTTCAGAAGGTTGAACTCTTCGCCTACTGCACCCCCGAGCAAGCCGCCGCGGCGCATGCCGACATCTTGGCGCGAGCGGAAAATCTCCTTCGTCAATTGGGTCTTACCTATCGACGCCTCGATCTCTGTGCCGGCGACATTGGCACGAGCTCTAAGCGCACCGTCGACCTCGAGGTCTACGCCCCCGGCGTCGACAAGTGGCTAGAGGTCTCCTCGGTGAGTTGGTTTGGTGACTACCAAGCGCGACGCGCCCAGGTTCGTTACCGTCAGGAAGACGGTTCCACGGCTTTCGTTCACACCGTGAACGGCTCGGCTCTCGCGTGGCCGCGCATCTGGGCGGCACTCGTGGAGGTGAATCGTCAGGAAGATGGTTCGATTCGCGTGCCCGACGTGCTGCGCCCCTACCTCGGTGGGCAGAGCGAGATTCGTTAACTAGACCGCGTTGGTCTCGAAGCGATACCCAATACCGCGCACCGTCGTGATGATGAGCGGATCTTTGGGCGCCGTTTCGAGCAAATTGCGCAGTCGCTTGATGTGCACGTCGAGCGTCTTGGTGTCGCCGAAGTAATCCGCACCCCATACCTGCTCGATCAGCACGTCGCGCGTCATGACGCGACCCGCGTGTTCGATGAGGAGTTGCAGGAGGGCAAACTCCTTCTTACGCAATTTGATTTCCTCACCACGTAAGAAGCAGCGTCGCGTTTCGATCTCGAGACGCACCGGGCCCACCTCGAAGACTTGCGTCGCCTCGACGGCCGCCGATGAACCGGCGTCGCGGCGACGCTGCACGGCGCGGATGCGAGCGACCAACTCACGGAGGCGATAGGGCTTGGTGACGTAGTCATCCGCACCCATTTCGAGCATGACTACGGCGTCAATTTCTTCGCCCTTGGCGGAGACCACGATGATGGGCACGTCACTGGTGGCGCGGATACTGCGACACACGTCAAAGCCCGACATCTTGGGCAGCATGAGATCCAGCAAGATGACGTCGACGTCATTTTTCTGAAAGAGCTCGACACCTTCTTGCCCGTCGCGTGCCCACAACACGGTGAAGCCCTCGCGCGCGAGACCAATGGTCAACGCGTCGGCGTAGGCCTCTTCATCTTCAACGACGAGAACGGTGGGTGTGGTGCTCATGACACCCGCATCGTAGGCAATTAATTGAGGTTCAGCGGCAGGTCGAGATAGAAGGTGGAACCCTCGCCCTCGCGGGAGTTCACCGACACCAGGCCACCGTGGTTTTGCGACACGTG
>CAISIU010000034.1 GCA_903885505.1 uncultured Actinomycetes bacterium
AAATTTGGGTCAGCGAGCTGGGCGCGAGTTGCAACAACGACTGCTGCAGCGACGATTGCGACATGGGCTTCACGTGGCGGGCATCGGGTGCCACGATGGCCGGCGCGTCGTTGTAGCCCAGCACGGTCAGCTCCGCCGTCAGCGTTTGCCCATTGAGTGTCGTCGAGAGGGACGCGGCGGCGAGTTCATTCGCCGTTCCCGTCGAGATAGTGATGGTGGCCTGCTTCCCCGCTAACGCCGAGCTGGCGGCGGAGGCACCCATATTGAAGGTGTAGTGGTGAACGGTCAGACCGTTTTCCGTGGTCACCCACTTCTTACTGGCACCCTTGATGAGAGCGATGTCGGGGTGCAGAAACTCGAGGGCGATGGGGGTGAGATCGGGCAGTGAGAGAGACGACGAGTACCACTGAGCCGAGGACGACTGGCTCATATTCGAGGTCGTGTAGTAAATCTTGCCCTTCACCGCGCGCAGTTCCACGGTCTCGTTCGTGATCAGCAGGGGCAGATTGAGGGTGAGGTCGATGGCCGAGTGCGTCACGTCAACATTGCCGGTGCCGGTGATGCCGATGGAACCTCCGGTGCCGATGCTGAGGGCAATGCGCATGTTGTGCGGCGGATAGCCATTCAGATTGGCGAGCGAGGAGGAGTTTCCTCCGGTGGCCGCCATGACAACGCCCGTCGTGGTGCCGGCGAGGGCGAGGGTAGCCAGGGTGGTTGCGAGCAGTCGTTTGGAAGCCATACCTGCAATCTAGGACTCGCAGAGTCCATCGCGCCGTGCGCCATAACGTAGGGAAATGACCGATATCGACCACCGCCCCCTCGCCGTGCAGACCTTTAATGCCTGCTGGGACATTTTGGAGAAGGAGGATGCTGGCGTGGAGGACTATCGCGAGCTACTCACCCTGGCGTTCACCAGTCGCTGGCACTGGGGATTCGCGGGCGGCCTCGACCAATGGATTACGGGCGACTGGATGATTTCTCGGGCCGCCTCGCTATATGGCGATCACGCACTGGCGCGCGATTTCATCGAGCGTGCTGGGAATGCCCTCTCCCCCGAGTCACCAGACTGGCTGCGCGCCAGCGTGGCCGAGGGCTACGCCCGAGCCGCCACCGCGGCCGGTGACGTAGAGCTCTTTGCCACCTGGGTCACGTCGGCCCGCGAACTCGTGGCGGCGATTGCCGATGACGAAGATCGTGCCGTCATCGCGGCCCAGCTGGCCGAGATCGACCGCTAACGAAAGTCCCGCGACGGTGCCGTGGGTGCACTCGACAGGGCCGTCACGTGCTCGGCCACGACATTGAGAGTTCCTTGGGCTCGTTCGAGTCGACCGCGAATCAGCAAGATGGGCGACGCGGCGTCATGACGAAACCTCTGCCACGCCCCTCGCGAGAAGACCACGTTGACGTGACCGGTCTCGTCTTCAAGGTTAAGAAAGACCGCCCCGCGCGCGCTCTCCGGCTGCTGGCGATGCGTGACCACGCCGGCCACTAACACTCGATGAGTTTCGGCTGCCATGAGGTGCGCGGCGGGAATGACGCCACGGGCCCGCAGCGCATCACGCCACAGATGCATCACGGTGCGGTCAGGGGTCAGGCCCATGGCCCAGACGTCATCGGCCAGCCTCTCCATCTCTGACGGCGTGGCTAATGGTGGCGTCGTCAATCCCGTCACCACTCCCGGCAAGCGATCACGTTGCGACTGCGAGGCGGCCCCCGCTCGCCACACCATTTCGCGCCGTGAGGAACCAAAACCGTCCAGCGCGCCCGCCGCCGCGAGAGCGGTGAGATGGTTCTCGCGCACTGCCCCGCGACGAACGAGATCTTCCACGTTCGCCCAGGGTCGACCAGCCGCGAGACGTTCGGCAATCTCGCTGGATATCCCCCGCACCGACTGCAGTCCCAGCCGCACCACACGGCCCTCCTCGTCACCCTCGATGCGCGCCAGAGCGTCGCTGTGCTGCACGTCGGGGCGTGCCACCACTACCCCGTGACGCTGCGCATCGGCAATCAGGCTTTGCGGCGACCAGAAGCCCAAGGGTTGAGCATTGAGCAGACCCACCAAGAACTCGTCGGGGTAGTGCAGCTTTAACCACGCCGAGCAATAGACCAGGTGGGCGAAAGACACGGAGTGCGACTCGGGGAAGCCGAAATTGGCAAAGGCCGAGAGCGCGTTCCACAGATTCTCCGCGTCGTGTCCCACGATGCCGTTCGTGGCCATGCCCTGGAAGAAACGTGAGTGCAGACGGGCCATGCGCACCTCGGAGCGCTTGGCCGCCATGGCTTGACGCAGTTCGTCAGCTTCCGCGGGCGAAAAGCCCGCCACCGCCACCGCCATCTCCATGAGTTGCTCTTGAAAGAGCGGCACCCCCAGGGTGCGGCGCAAGATGGGTTCCAGGCGTGGGTGCAGATAGGTAACGGGTTCCTCCCCGCGACGCCGACGGATGTAGGGGTTAACCGACTGGCCCTGAATGGGACCGGGACGGATGAGGGCCACTTCAATGACGAGGTCGTAGAAGCAGCGCGGCTGCACGCGCGGCAAAGTCGCCATCTGCGCGCGCGATTCGACCTGAAAGAGACCCACCGTGTCGGCCTCGCAGAGAAGGTCGTAGACCGCCGCCTCTTGCGGCAAGGCGCCGAGGTCAATCTGCACGCCACGCGACTGGGCAATCACGTCCATAGTGCGATGCAGGGCCTCGAGCATGCCGAGACCGAGGAGGTCGAACTTCACCAGTCCAATCGCCGCACAGTCATCTTTGTCCCACTGCAGCACCGTGCGGCCGGCGGTGCGGGCCCACTCCACCGGGCAGACCTCCACAATGGGTCGATCGCAAATCACCATGCCCGCGGAGTGCAGGCCCAGGTGACGCGGTCGATGTAGCAAGTCCTGCGCACAGGCCACGGTGAGCACATCGTCGTGGGGGCGATCGAGGGCCGCCGCGACGTCACGCACTGCCGAGCGTGGTCGATAGGTAATGACGGCCGCCACCTGGGCCGCGTGACGTCGGCCATAGCGCTCGTAGACGTACTGAATCACTTCCTCACGGCGACCCGACTCGATGTCGACGTCAATATCCGGCGGACCATCACGAGCCGTGGACAGGAACCGTTCAAAAAAGAGGTTGAGTCTCACCGCATCGGCGTTGGTAATGCCCAGCGAATAACACGCCGCCGAGTTGGCGGCCGAGCCACGTCCCTGACACAAAATGTTGCGCCGCCGACAGAACTCCGTGATGTCCCAGACGATGAGGAAGTAACCGGCAAAGCCCATCTGCTCAATCACGGACAATTCGTGATCAATCTGGCGCCACGCGCCACTGACAAGTTCGCTCTCTCGCGGGCCGTATCGGCGCGTCGCCCCCGCCTCGACCAATTCGCGTAAATATTCCTGCTCACTTTGACCGCGCGGCGTGGGGAAATCGGGCAGCGAGGGGGCCACGAGTCGCAGGTCAAAGGCCAACTCCTGGGCCAACTCGCCCGCGGCGTCGACCACCTGCGGCCAGCGGGCAAAACGCCGACGCTGCTCACCGTCAGAGCGCAGACAGGCCAGGGGACTGGCGGGTAGCCAGCCCTCGAGTTCGTCGAGAGTTCGACGCGAGCGAATCGCCGCCATGAGTTGGGCGCGGCGAAACTCCGAGGGCGTCGCGTAGTGAACGTTGCCGGTGGCCACGATGCGCATCTGCCGTGCGAGGGCGAGCTCCACGAGGGCGTCATTGCGCACGCGATCTTGCGCGTAGCCGTGATCCCAGATTTCCATCACGAGACGATCACCGAGGCGTTCGCGCCATTCATCAAGAACTCGGCCCGCGGCCCGCGGGCCGTGCGCCTCGAGAGCTCGCGTGACCGGGCCCTTGCGACACCCGGTCAAGACCGTCCAGTCCGCCGCGCGGCTCACCATGTCGGCCGTGATGACCGGCACCCCTTTGTCGCCTCGGGCCAAATGGCCGTCAGAGAGCATGGTGGATAGTTCGCGATACCCCTCGGGGGAACGCGCGAGCACCACGAGGTGATCACCGGAGGGGTCCGGCACGCCGCTGCGCTCGCCACCGTCAATGCTGACTTCCGCCCCAAAGATGGTGGCTAATCCCGCCGCTCGCGCCGCCTCGGCGAATCGCACCACGCCATACAGGCCGTGGTGGTCCGTCAGCGCCAACGCGGACAGCTCGAGTCGCGCGGCTTCAATCACCAGTTCTTCGGGGTCGCTCGCCCCATCTAAGAAACTGAAGGTGGAGTGGGCGTGCAGTTCGCCGTAGATCGCCATCAGTCGTAGATCCCCGCGAGCCACCACCGGTGCTGCTCGGCCATGAGCCACCACGCACAATTGCCCTCACTAATGACCTGCACGTGCGCTCGCCGACGCAGCTGGGACCACCAGCGTGATTCTTCGGGCCACGGGCCCGCGGCGCTCACTATCTGGCGCGACGGCCCGCGGCCCACCGTCATGAACCGAGGAGGCCGCGAGAAAAACCCTCGACTCGTCACCGTCACCGCCTCACCGTGCTCGTCGGCCAGTCGCACTTCCACAGGGTGGCGCAAAATCACTGCCGGCGCCGGACCGGGCAAATGACCCGGCCAGGGGGCATCATTCACGGGCGGCGGCAGCGGCGCGGTGAAGGGACGGCACCAGCCCGCCGTGAAGGGGTCGCGACCGGCTCCGCGCGTGGCGACCCACACGGCATGGGCGTCCAGACGTCGCGTGACGCGTAGAGCGACGGCCGCCGCCCGACGATCGAGGTCGGTTTTGTCACCGAAGAAGCTCATCTGACCCGTGGCGGCTTCCTCCTCCCCACGCACCTCGCGTAGACGTCGAGCCGCGTGCGGGTCGCGCACCTCGGGCAAGTCGTCACGCTCACCGCGCGCCACGGCGTAGCGATGAAGCACCTCGCGAGTAAATCGCTCCGTCACGCGCTCGCGCGGTAAGTCGGCGACGTCGCCCACGCGGTGCAGGCCGAGTCGATGGGCGAGGTCGGCGAAACGAGAATCCCCTAATTCCTCTACCGGAAGCTGGCGACGAAAAAACTCAGCCTGTTCGTGCGGCACCACCACACCACGACGGGCCGCGGCCATGGCGGCGAAGAGCCCGTCGCTCATGCCCACGCGCGAGGTGGGCACGGCGAGTTCATCGAGCAGTACGTGCAGATCGCTCAACATGGCCGCTTCCCCGCCGAGATAGCGACTCGGCCCACGCGTGGGGAACGCGATAACACCAAACGCAATCATCTCGACGTAGGGACACCACTGCGCAAGACCTCGTAGGACGCGGTCGTGGTGTCGCGCGACGTTGCCCTCGGGGTCATCGCGTCGCCACGACGCCACCTCAATCACGGCGAGACGCTCCACGTCACCCTGCCTGTCCGCTCGCGAGCGGCAGTCCCCACGACCATTCACGCTCTCGTCGCGCATCACCGCGGCCACTGAGTCGCACCACGGCATGACGCTGCGTGAGGTGGTGCTCCATCTCCCATCGACCGTCCACGAGATCAATGTGCACGTCGCCGGGGAGAGGCCAGCGACGGGGCTCGTCGCACAGCACCACGAGTACGGCGCCGCGCTCGCGGACTCGGCCCATGATGCGTCTGGTCATATCGGGAGAGGGACGACCCAGCGGTCGCAGCACGACGAGGTCGACACCGTCGAGCATGTCGCCAACCACATCGACCCATTCGTCGCGTGGACGCGGCACGAACATCACCCGACGCAGATCCACACCGAGGTCGCTCATAGCCATCACGCCGGGGTCATCAACGCCAACCACCGAGACCCAATAGCCACGATCACTCGCGCCGCTCACCAAGCTCATGGCGAGGCTGAGGCCGCCGCCGGCCGGCGGAGCGGTGACGACGATGGTGCTACCGCGACGAAGCCCCCCGTCGGGCAGACGCTCTTTCCAGACGGCCGACACGGGCAGAATGCGACTACGCGCAGTCGCCAGCGGTCGTAGTTTTTCCGCGATGTCGGGCGGCAAGGGGGGTCGAGGAGGTAAAAAAGCGAACATTTGTTCGCATCGTAACCACCCCCTGCGACAGAGGCAAATCGGGTTCTAAGGTGGCGTCATGTGCGGTCGCGTTGCCCTCTACAGCCCGCCCGAGCGCTTCGCTCGCTACCTCGGCGCCGCCCTCGAGGCGGAGGTGTCAGTACCCGCGCGTTGGAATGTGCCACCCCAAAGTCCGCTCTTTATTGCCCATGACGTCCCCGAGGGCCGCCTCCTTGAGCCCGCCACGTGGGGCCTGATTCCCGCGTGGTCACCGACGACACAACTGCGATCCACGCTCATTAACGCCCGCAGCGAAACCGTGCGGGAAAAGCCGTCTTTCCGCGACGCCTATCGCAGCGGTCCCTGCGTGATCCCGCTCGACGGTTACTTCGAATGGGATCGCCACCCCGACCGCCCCGTCCAGCCCCACTACTTCACGCGCATCGATGGCGAGCCCCTCTTAGTCGCGGGCCTCACGACCATGTGGCGTGACCCCGAGCAGCCCGACCGTCCGCCACTGACGACCTGCGTGATAGTCACCAGCGAGCCGAACGACGACGTGGCGAGCATTCATGACCGAATGCCCGTTGTCCTCGAACGCGGTGATGTCGATGAATGGCTGACGGCACTTCCCGACGCTCGTTACCACTTGCTGCGTCCCGCCCCCGTGGGCACCTTGCAACATGTCGGCGTCGATCCGGCCGTCGGTTCGGTCACGGCCACGGGACCACACCTCATCGAACCGGTGACCGTGGTGGACAATCGTCCGGCCACGCTGTTTTAGAGAGCCGTTTCCGCCAATATCTCGCGCAACAGAGCGTCGGCGATATTGCGTCCACTCGCGATAAAGGCCACTCGTCGATCCGCCGTGTCGATGAGCTGCTCGGCGAGAGCCGCGTAACCGACTGAGGATGATCCTTCGAGCAAGATGCCGTTGTCGCGCAATGCCTCGGCGACGCCACGACGCACCGAGGCCTCGGGGACCAGCGTGATATCGATTTTGTTTTCCTCGATGAGCGCGTTCGTGACGGCGCCCTCGACGACACCGCCGGCCAGGCCGTCGGCAATGGTGTTCGCGTGGGGGATGTCATCAGGAGCCACGCCGTTTAAGTAGTGGTACATCGCCGCCCAGTTCTCGGCCTGCACACCCGTGATTTTCACGTCGTGTCGAAGATTCGCGGTGCGCGAGACCAGGCAACCCGCCATCAGTCCCCCACCACCGATGGGCACGACGACCTCTTCGATGTCGGGCACTTGGGCCCACAATTCGTCAAAACAGGTCGCCTGACCGGCAACGACGTTGGGGTCGTTAAAGGGAGAGAGGAAGTGCAGCGAGTGCGCGTCGGCCAGTGCGTGCGCGTGCTCTTGGGCCTCGTCGTAGGTGTCGCCGTACTGAATCAGCGTGATGTCATAGGTCTTGAGCTTGGCCACCTTGGCAGCCGACGCGTTGCCCGGTACCACCACGGTGGCGGTGGCCCCCAGCAAGGTGGCGGCGTGCGCAATACCGAGTCCGTGATTGCCGGCCGAGCTCGCAATCACCGCGCCGTGAGGGTCGCGGCGTAGTGAGTCCGCAATGGCCGCGAGGGCGCCGCGAATCTTGAACGATCCCACCGGCTGCAGGCTGTCCATCTTGGCGAAGACGTGACGTCCTCGAATACTCGTGGAAATCGTCGGCGTCGGGGTCAGATGGTCAGCGACGACTCGTCGCGCTGCTTCCATCTGTGCCGACGACGGTGGCGGCACGTGGTGCGTCATTGCATCCTCCTACGTGACGACGATACCCCTTTGACTGGCCTCGCTGTGTACTGTGACGCCGTGCACTGGCTCTGGCTCAACCTCGCTTTGGGCGCCGGGGCTTTTGCCGCCACCATGATTGACAACTTTGTCGCTCTCGCCGCTCAGCTCACCGTGACGCCCGTGGATCGCCACCGTCACCTCGCCTACGCACAATTTGCCGCACTCATGTCCATCGTGGCGCTGTCACTGTTAGTGGGCGGCGTCTTAAATGCCATCCCCCTTCGGCTCGTGGGTCTCCTCGCCGTCGCCCCCTTGGGATACGCCTGGTCAAAGTGGTCACGTCGCCACCAGCCTGATATCGAACATCCCCGCCGCGGCATCGTCACGACCGCCCTCGTTACCCTGGCGCTCTCGGGCGACAACATTGCGGTGTGGTCGGCCCTGTTTCGCAGCAGCGGGGTGAGCGGCGGCCTCGTGCAAGTGATCTCATATGGCATCTATGACGCTCTGGGCCTGGTCCTCACCCTCGCCGTCGCGAGGCATCCGGCCGTGGTGCGACTCGCCACCAAAATCTCCACCGCCGTAGAGATTCCGTTATACGTCGCACTCAGCCTGGTCATTGCCTGGCAATGCCACTGGTTTTAAGCGCGCGCCGTCTCGCTGAGCACACCATCTTCGATGCGAAGTTGCCGGTCCGCTCTCGCCGCCACCTGCTCATCGTGCGTGACGATCAGCACGATCGCGCCCTGGGCGCTCGCGGCCTCTCGCAGCAAATTAATGATGGTGGTGCCGGTCTTGCGGTCCAAGGCGCCCGTCGGTTCGTCCGCCAAGATGAGGCGTGGCTGGGGGGCGAAGGCTCGAGCGATGGCAACACGTTGCTGCTCGCCTCCGGAGAGGTGCGACGGACGGCGATTCTGTTTGTCTCCCGTCAGGCCCACCGACTCGAGCATGTCAACGGCCCGCGCCTCACGATCAATGGCAGGCCACTGCGCAAATTCCAAACTGAGCATTACGTTCTGCTTGGCGGTGAGGTTAGGAATGAGATTGAAGCCTTGGAAGACGAACCCCACCTTTGACGCTCGGTGAGCCGCCTCTTCGCGCGACGACAAGGAGTTGTACGAGGAGTCAGCGAGTTCAATCGTTCCGGCATCGGGCCTCTCGAGAAGCCCGAGTAGTGCGAGCAACGTCGACTTACCCGAGCCCGACGGGCCGACAATGGCGATGACCTCACCGGGTGACGCCGTGAATGACGCATTGTTCACGGCAATCACCGTCTCCCCATGCGAGACAAATGACTTTCGGACCTGTGACACTTTCAGCATTATTCGCTCCTTAATACTTCGGCGGGACGGATTCGGGTCACGCTGGCGGCGGCGGCCGCCGATCCAATGACCGCGATGATGAGAGCAATGACCACCGCTTCGACCAGCGTGGACCACCCAATCACGGTACGAACGTGAGAGATGGCGTTACCAAAACCGTGATGGAAACCAAAGCCGCCACCCGCAGGAGGCGTGGGTATGCCGCCAGGAAAGCCGCCACCGTGATTAGGAAAGCCGCCGCCATAAGTCGAGCTCGACGAAGTTGACGACACCAAGACATTGGTTATGGGGTTAGCCAAGATGATGCCCCCGACCAGACCCACGATTGAACCCAGGAGGGTGAAGGTGGTCGATTCGGCAACGAACTGAGCCACCACCGTGCGCGTCGGCGCGCCGATGGCTTTCAGAACACCGATTTCGCGACGACGCTCACGCACCACCATGAGCATGGAGAGCAAGAGGATGACGATTGCAGCCGCCATTGCCCCGACCAAACTGTAGGAAGACACGCTCTTCACGCTGCTGAGCGGCGCCAACGATGCCTGGGCCTGAGTAGCCGTATCGGTGACATCCGCCGCACTTCCGAGAGCTGCCTTGATGGCGGTGACCGCCGGGGTGACGTTGTCCACCGAGTCTATGAAGGCAGTCGCCGACGTCACCTCGCCCGTTGATCCCGACAGGGTTTGCACCGTGGCGAGTGGCATAAGGACCCCGCTATTGGCAAACATCGATTGGGCGTCGTAAATCCCCACCACAGTGATTGATTTACCCCAGGCAGTGAACACCGAACCGACTTTCAGGGCATTCTTGCTCGCAATGCCCTTGCCCACCACGGCGACATCCGCGCTCGAGGTGGCGTCAAAGCTGTGACCGGCAGTCAACTTTTCTGTTCCGCCACCGTTTGCTCCACCGGTCAAGACGGTGCCGGGGGAATTAGTCCCGGTAATGCGAATCGGCATTGACCCATTGGAGGGCCCATTGCCGCCAAAAGCGCCGCCTCCGAGGTCGCCAAAGGAGATGGACGACTGCAGATTCGTGATCGTGGAGTCGGCGCGCGTTTCAATGGACTGCTGCACGAAGGTCACGTGCGGCAGCGCCGCCACCTTGAGCATTTCTGAGGATGTCAGCGGTGTGCCACCACCTTGAAAGCCGAAATATCCCGCGGGAGAAATTGAGATGGAATTACCCGTATTTCCTTTCACGGCATCAATACGGCTACTCACCGCGGCTCGCGCAATGGTCATTGCCAAAGCGAGGGCAATCGCGACTCCCAAGATCAGGATGATCCCGAGGGACCGAGTCACATTGCGAAAGGCGTTACGAATGCCACGGCGAAGTGCGTTCATGTTCTCTCCTGTTTTCTCCAGTTTCGTCCGACGAGGTGATGCCTGCATGATGCTGCGCTAAGGAAAGGCTAAGAATGGTGCCGTGACCGAACATTTGAAGCCCACGTGGCGCGGCTGGATTCACGTTGGCGGGGTAGCCCTGTTGCTCGTCGCCACTGCTCCGCTGCTCATCCACGCCCGCTCGGCAGCCGCGGCTGGATGGTGCGTGGCCTTCATCGTGGGTGTCGGCTCCATGATGGGCGTGAGCGCCCTGTATCACCGAGTGACCTGGCGCCCCGAAATTCGTCGTCGCTGGAAGCGCGCCGATCACGCCACCATCTTCGCGGCCATTGCCGGCAGTTACCTCTCCTTGGGCGGGCTCACCCTGCACGGCACCGCGCGCTGGGTTCTTCTCATCGTCGTCGGCGGAGGTGCCGCAGCGGGTGTGGCTATTCGCGAAATCGCTCTCGACGCGCCGAAGTGGGTTAACACCTTGCCGTACGTCGTGGTCGGGTGGGCGGCCGTTTTCTTTCTCCCACAAATTGCCCGAGGCGGGGGTAATCTCGTGATCAGTTTGGTCATCGCCGGTGGTCTCGCGTACACGCTCGGGGCGCTGTGTTATGCCCTCAAGCGCCCCACCATCTCGGTGAAGCACTTCGGTTACCACGAACTGTTTCACGTGGGCACCGTGATTGGCGCGGGGTGTCACTACGCCGCCATTTGGGCGGCGCTGGGTCGCTAAAGAACCGGGGAGAGCCCGCCGTCCAGATTGAGGGCGGCTCCGGTGATGTACGACGCCCGCTCCGAGAGGAGAAAGCTAGCCACATCGGCGAACTCGTCAAGTCGCCCAAAGCGACCGAGGGGAACCTTCATCGCGGTGGCGGCCACTTCCATGAATTCCCGCGTCGTCATGTTGCTCGCAGCGGCGCGACGCTCCCATTGTCCTGACTCAATCAATCCGATGACCAACGCATTGACACGGATCTGTCGCGGCGCCAACTCGCCCGCGAGTGCTTTCGTGAACGCCAGGCCCGCCGCGCGCGACGCCGAGGTCGGCGTGGAGTCTGCGCTCGGGGCCTTGCCCTTGGTCGCGACGATGTTGAGAATGCTGCCACCGTCGCATAAGACCGGGAGGAAGCGACGAACGAGGTCGGTCGCGGCAATGACTTTCAATTCGTAGTCCTCGCGCCATTCCTCGTCCGTGGACTGCGCCACTGGGGTCGCCGCCGACTTTCCCGCGTTGTTCACGAGGGCGTCGATATGACCCCACTTCGCGATAACGGCGTCCGCAAAGGCGGCCCGCTGCGCGGGGTGAAGGAGGTCCACGTCGTAAATGAGGGCGTCGGGCAACTCCTGCGCGAGAGATTCTCGACGTGACGCATTACGGCCACCCGTCGCGACGTGGGCGCCGTACTGGGCGAGGCGCGTGACGAGCGCTCGACCCAGTCCATCAGTTCCGCCCGTGACGACAATGACTTTGTTCTGCAAGTTGAGATCCACGCCTGCGAGCCTACGCAGGCCCCCATTACGCTGATTTGATGCCAACTCGCGACCCACAGAAGATTGTGAATCGCCTGGCGATTGTGACCGCGCTGCAATGGACCGGCTCCACAATGGGCCTGCCCCTCTTGGCCCTCTACCTCACGCACCGCGGTCTGGCGACCGCCTGGGTGGGTGTCGTCATGGCCAGTTTTGCCGTGGCGGGTGTCGCGACCCAGTTCCTTCTCGGACATGCGGCTGACCGTTTTGGTCGTCGCATCGTTCTCATCGGTGGTCTGATTTCTTACGCCATCGGCTCACTGAGTTTCACCTTGCCGATTCCCGTCGGATTTTTCATTTTGGGCCGCGCGCTGCAAGGTGCCGGGGCCGGCGCGGAACAAGTAGCAGCCATGTCGGTCGTTGCCGACCTCGTACCCAGCGACCAACTCGGAAAGTCCACCGCCAAGATCTACTCCGCACAACTCTTTGGCGTGGTTTTTGGGCCGCTCCTCGGATCGTTGACCTCGTTATCCAACTTGCCGTGGGCTTTCGCCGTCGCAGGACTGCTGTCGTGCGTCGCGGCGTTGTCGGTCGTGGGGATCAATATTCCGCACATCGTCCATGACGAACCCCTGCCGCCGCTACGCATTAATCGACAAGTCTCTGGCTCCACGATCGCCGCGGGGGTGCTGGGATTTGCGACTGGGGCGTATGAATCGTGCTGGAGCCTGCTCATGCACGCTCACCACGCCTCACTGTTTCAGATTCGTTTGAGCTGGACCATGTTCGGCGTTCCCTGGTTGCTGTTGTCGCACGTCGGTGGCAAATGGGCTGACCGCTACGACCGACGATTCATTGTGGTCGTCGGATTGCTGAACGCCTGTGTGTTCATCGCGACCTATCCCTGGATTCGAAACCCGTGGCTCATGATTGCCTTCGGTTCACTCGAGGCCGTCACGGCGGCGCTCAGCGCTCCCTCCTCGGCATCGTTACTGGCCGATGGGGCCGAGCCGAGAGAACAGGGTCGTCGTCAGGGGTTGGCGTCTACCGCCTCCACCGCGGCCCTCGGTATCGGCTCGATGTGCGCGGCGCCCCTATTTGCCATTGCCCAGTGGCTGCCCTTCACGGCCGTGGCCGTCATTGGTGCCGGCGCCACCTTGACGATTCCCTTCATCTGGCGCGACGTTGCCGGGCGAGCGACCAACACTTCCTCATAAAGCAATCGAGGCGGTGGCCGTAGCCACCGCCTCGAACTGCTGATGCGTGGTGCTTACGCAGTAACCCAGATCTGCGACCAGAAGGTGGAACCACCGTCAGGGTTGAAGCAGGGGGTGTTGTTCGCGTCCGTCGCGTACGCCCAGTTCTGGACGTTGTTGTTCGCGGCCCACGAGGTCACCGTGATGTCCAGCCAGAGGTACGGCAGGTCCTTGGCGAACAAGGTGTCCACCTTGGCCCAGTCGGTCTTCTGCGCCGTCGAACCCGCCGGGCTCTTCATCGCGTCGAGCATCGCCGTCTGCACGGCCTTGTCGTTCAGGTTCGAGAAGTTCACGAAACCACCGGCCCAGAACCACACCGCGTTCAGCGACGGGTCAAGACCACCGAACTGCGACCAGGTCGAGCAGTCGTAGGTCTTGAAGATCTTGGCGTTGATCAAGGCGTCCTGGTTCTGCTTACGCTGCGTGACGGTGATGCCGACCGCGGACAACATGCCCTGGATGAGGCCGAAGGCCGTGTCCTGGTAGCTAGAACCCGACACGGTGTCGATGACGAAGCTCGGCGTCTTGTTGCCATTCTTCTTCTTCCACGCGGCCACCGCGGCACGAGCCTTGGTCTGGTTGAAGGCCGGGTAACCCGATCCACCCTTCGGGTAGTACTTCGAGCTCGGAC
Source organism: uncultured Actinomycetes bacterium (assembly GCA_903885505.1). GTDB lineage: Bacteria > Actinomycetota > Acidimicrobiia > Acidimicrobiales > RAAP-2 > RAAP-2. The sequence continues at coordinate 13,722 of CAISIU010000034.1, forward strand.
GGTACACACCATCAGAGATCGAACCCACTCCATTGTCCAACGCCGAGAAGAGCGCGGGGCGGTTGATGGCGTACGCGCAGGCGAGGCGGATGTTGGGGTCGGCAATAACCGACTTCAACGATGTGTCCCATTGTCCTGACGAGTTCACCGCACCGGCCTGACCGAGGAAGTTCTTTCCCGTGGTGTTGCAGATGAGCAAGTTGTTCGACGGGTCGCGAGCGGCACCCTGGTCGTCGACGAAGGTCGCGCCGTGGTTACCGATGTTGCCCGAGCCGTGGCTGCGCATGTCCGCGATGACGCTGCCGTCGGTGTTCACCATCATGTCGATGGAACCGTTCTTCAGGTCGGTGTAGCGGCCCTGAGGGTCAACGAGCACCTTGAAGGTGATGCTGCCCAGGTACGGCAGTGAGCGGCCCGCCGCGTCCTTGCGCCAGTAGTTGGTGTTCTTGTCCCAGTTGGACTGCTGGTTGTAGGTCCAGTTGCGGTAGCTGAACGGTCCCGTGCCCACCGGCGTGCCGCCGGCCAGGGTGGACGGCGCCGCCATGTAGGCAATCTGCTGCTCGGCGAGGTGCAGCGGGAAGGTCGTCCACGGGTTCACCATGGTGTACTTGACCACGTAGGTGCTGACCTTGGTGCAGCTCTTGATCAGCGGCTTGATGGCCTGACCCACGGTGGCGTTGTTGTACGCCGCGGTGAAGTTGCCCACGACATCATCGGCAGTGAAGTCCGTGCCGTCGTGGAACTTCACGCCCTGACGAAGGGTGATGGTCCAGTTGAGGTACTTGGAGTCCGGCGTGGCCGACAGGGCCAACATCGGTGACCAGGTAGCGGTGCCGCCAGGCAGCGACTTCGACACAAACAGCGGGTCGTACACGGCGTTGGCCACGCAGAATCCGGCGGTGTCCATCTTGCCGAGGGCGCCACAGAAGCCGTTCATGCTCGCGACGTCAGAGCCGATGCCCACCGTCAGGTTGCCACCGGCACGAGGCGTACCCGTGTTCACACCCGTCGTGGCGCCCGCAGCGGTCGCCATCACGGCGTCAACCACGGTGCCGGCCATAGCCACTCCACCCAAAGTCGCCGCAGAGTGCGTTAGAAAAGTTCGACGGTCGTAGTTAGTAGCCACGATCCCCCTTTGTCATTGCGGTGACCTTCGTTGGCCCCCGGTCGCTCCCCCCTTTGGTAGCGACAAACTGGACATTACACAAAGAAAAATGCCACCTGGATTCATCCGGGCGGCATTTTCTGTGAAGGTTTTCACAAGGTTTGGCGGGCAATCAATAGGCAGGTTCCCGCCGAGCCCCCCGACGGCCACGCCCGCCGTCATGACCCAGCTGTAGAAGGCTTTGACGCTGAGGGTGAGTGTCATGTCGTCTCCTAGTGGTCGATGCCCTCAGTCTTGGCGAGGGATGACAAAACTCGCAGGAACGCCCTAAGAGTCGGTTAAGGAATTACGGCTGAAGGATGAGACGGAATCGCCGGGCAGCGACGCGAAGGCCCCACGCTAAGAGCCCGAGCAGCACCGCCACGTGGGCGAGAAGGACCCAATGAAACGACCCGACGGCGCAGGCCTGGAGAATCGCGGATGAGTGATACAGCGGCGACACCCATACCGCCACCTGTAGCCACGAGGGGTACAGGGACACCGGAAAAAACGTCCCCGAGAAAAGAAAAAGCGGCAGGGTGACGGTCTGGACGATGTCGAGGTCCTGCCAGCCACGAATGTAGGTGCACGCCGCCAAGCCCAAGCCGGCGAAGGTCGCGGACGTCAACACTGCTGCGGGGAAGCAGAGCAGGGCCCACCACGACGCCACGTCGCCGAGGAGGGCCATGCAGACGAGGAAGCTGGCGATGTACAGAGCGCCACGGGTCACCGCCCAGGCCGCTTCGCCCACCGCAATGTCATTCACGTCGATGGGCGTCGTCAGGACCGCTTGGTAATTTTTCGCGATTTTGAGGCGGAAATACATGTTGTACAGCGACTCGGTGATGGCCCCGTTCATCGCTGAAGTGGCCAACATGCCCGGCGCGACGAAGGCGGCGTAGCTCACCACTCGTCCATCGATGTGCACTCCCCCGACCAGTTTGTTGAGGCCGAGGCCGATGGAGAGGAGGTAGAAGAGGGGCTCAAAGAACCCCGACACCAAAATCACCCATTCGCGTCGATAGCGATATACCTGACGTTCGTAGACGCGCGCGGCGCGGCGCCAGTTAAAGAGGTGAGTCGGAATCACCTGCAAACTCATCGTGGGTCCAATCGACGAATCAAGTTGCGCTGTGCCCACCACAGTCCAGTGCTCGCCAAGGCCACCAGAACACCAGCGTGAATGATGAGCAGCATCACGTCACCGTGGCCCGTGGTGGCGGCTCGACTCAGCACGACCGCGTGATAGAGGGGCATGATCTCAACGAGAGGCCGCAGCCAATGCGGGTAGGCCGAGAGCGGATAAAAGGTTGCCGAAAACAATGACATCGGCATGATGAAGAAACGTTGAATGATGGCGAACTTCGAATCGCTCGTGACTTGCGCCGAATAGGCGAACACCGGTGCGGCAATCGATAATCCAGTCAACACGGAGATGAGGGGCAGAAGGATCGCCCAGAAACTGTCGAGTGCGCCGAACGCGCCCACTACCGCGACATTGATCACGGAGATGATGGCCACGCGCGCCGCCACGTAGGCGAGCCGTCCTCGCACGATGTCCGACGTGCGAAGGGGGCTCGTGATCGCGACGTAATAGGTCTTTTCCCACATGACGCCCCCGAGAACGGGCCACATGCACTCGGCCGCCGCCGTTTGTGTCGCCGCAACCGCGACGAGTCCCGGGGCGATGTATTTGAGGTAGGTCGTACCCGCCACCAAATGGTGATGTGAGGCCACCAGGTGTCCGACGCCAAGGCCCATGGACGCGAGGTACAGCACCGGATACAAAATGTTCGACATCGTGCTGGCCCGCCACGTGCGCTGATAACGCTTCATTTCCGTCATGAAGTAGCGAGACCACAGCATGCGCGCGGGAGC
>CAISIU010000035.1 GCA_903885505.1 uncultured Actinomycetes bacterium
CCGTCGTTGCGGCACACCGCCCAGTACGAGACGGGGCCGACCGGAGGAGTGGACCACCACTTCATCGTGACGATGGTGAGGTCAACTTCGCCCGGCGGCAAGTGGTCAACGAGTTGCTGGAGCCGAGTCTCCCGACCCCCCACGTGCCACGGCGACACCGCATCGAGAACCACCGCGACGCGAAGTGGGCGAGGCGAGGTCATACATATCAACTTAGCCATCGACACCAAAAAATCACCTTCCTGAATGAAAAAAGACTACGACGAGACCTAGTCTGTAGGTCGAACTATGCCCGACGTCACTCTTGTACTTCCCTGTCTGAATGAAGAAAAGGGTGTGGGCGTCTGCGTCCGCACCGCCCTGGATGTGTTTCGTGGCGCAGGCATTAACGGCGAAGTCATTGTCGTGGACAACGGTTCAAAAGATCGTTCCATCGAGGTCGCGAAAGAAGCAGGCGCACGCGTCCTCTCTCAGACTCAGCCCGGGTACGGAGCGGCCCTACGCACGGGCATTTCCGCGGCGACGTCGCCCATTGTCATCATGGCGGATGCCGATGGAACCTACGAACTTCAGGCGATTCCTCGCTTAATTCAGCCCATTCTCGACGGCACGGCGGACCTCGTTCTTGGCGCGCGCCTCGAAGACGCCTCGAGTGCCACCATGCCCTTCCTACACCGCTACCTCGGCACCCCCACCTTGTCCTGGCTGGTGCGTCGCGCGGCTGGTGGCATCAACGTCAGCGACAGCCAATCGGGATTCCGAGCTTTCCGTCGTGAGGCCATCAACGACCTGAACCTCACCGCCATCGGCATGGAGTTCGCGTCGGAGATGTTGGTATGCGCGGGATGGGCCAAGCTGCGCATAACCGAAGTCCCGACCAAGTACGCGGAGCGCATCGGTGAGTCCAAGCTGGAAACCTTCTCGGATGGCCTTCGTCACCTGCGCCAGTTGCTGTTGCTCGCACCCGACGTCTTTGCCATCTTTCCGGGCGCGGGCCTGATCGTCTTGTCTATCGCGCTGTGGATATTTAGTGGCGGGGCGATTCACGATCTCTCACGACCCGGGTCGCTGGGGTGGTTCTTGATTTTCTTCGCGCAAACGGGACTCATCATCGGTTCGCTGACCTGGATTGCGGGCGTGCTGCTTCGCCACCGTGCCATCGAAATGGGTTTTCGTCACAGCGAGCGACGCATGAGTCTGCGTTCGCTGATTCGCCTGTTGACCGGAACCGGCGTGGCGTCACTACTCGGAGTGATCAGCCTCGCCGTCCTCGGCATCGTGTCGTCACACCGTGCCACCCCTCTCTTTGGTCCCGACGCGCAGCACATTGTGTCGTCGATCATCTTCAGCGGCACCATCATCGGCGTCATCTTGTGCGTCCTGCCCATCATCAGCCCACTGATGACGCGCGGACCCATGGAAGACCTGCCGGACGGACTTCCTCGCTAGAGCCGTCTTGACGCTGTGGCGTCAATGGCCTAGACAAGAAGCATGCAACGCCCTCTTCGCGCCATTCGTGGTGCCACCACCGTTGACCACGACACCCCCGCGGACATCTATCCGCGGGTTCAGGAACTGCTCAGCGCGATTCTGGAGCGCAATGGCGTGCACCACGACGACCTCGTCTCCGTCTTTTTTACCGCTACCTCGGACCTCGTGTCGTGTTTCCCCGCCGCCGCCGCGCGAGAAATCGGCTTTGGAGATATTCCACTGATTTGCGCCACCGAAATCAACGTCGCCGGTGCCACGCCGCAGTGCATTCGCGTCATGGTGCAGGCCTACAGCGAGACCTCGCGCGCCGATATCCACCACATCTATTTGCACGGTGCACGGGGCCTGCGCGATGACCTCCCCGAATAGCCGCGTTCACATCATCGGCCTCGGCCTACTCGGCGGCTCATTAGCCGCCGCCTTAACGCGCGCCGGATACGTCGTGAGCGGCAGTGACCTCGACGCGTCCCTCGTCGACGCGGCGCTCGCGCAGGGCATCGTGGTGCCCCGCTCAGACGATGCCGATCTCGTAGTGGTCGCTACCTCGCCCCTCAGCAGCATCGACATCATTCGCGACATCTTGACAGACGCCAACCCTCACCTCGTCGTGACCGATTTGGCGAGCGTCAAGGTGCCCCTGTGCGATGCCATCAGTGACCCGCGATACGTTCCGGGTCATCCCATGGCGGGTTCCGCCCTGCGTGCACCGGCAGGCTGGGACGCCACCATGTTCAGTGATGCCTCGTGGATTCTCACCCCGCACACCGACACGTCAGCATCAGCAATCGCGGCCGTCGAGGAGATTGTGGCGGCAGTCGGCGCACGAGTTCATCACAGTGATGCGGTGACGCATGATCGACTCGTCGCTCTCACGAGTCACCTGCCGTATGTGCTGGCGGTTGGCCTTCGCTCGCTTCTGCCGACCGACGGCACGCAGGTGGAGCCCTTCATCGGACCGGCCTTTCGAGGAGCGACTCGTGTCGCCGACGCCAACCCCGAGCTGTTCTCGGAGATCGTCGCGCTTAATCGTGACGCCATCGACTCCTACGTCGCTCAACTGACGCAACTGTTAGGCCGGCACGCAGAGTCATAAACCTGACCGGCGATTCTCTAGAATTCACTCGTGTCTGAGCCCACCTCCCCGCGTCACCACGCCGTCATTGCGGGCACGGGTCGCGCCGGCACCACCTTTCTCGTTCAGTTCTTGGCGGCCTGTGGCGTCGACACGGGCGAGAGCACTGTGGTCGATGACCGCGCTCACGCCGGCTTAGAAATTCCTCTCAATCACCCCGAGGCGCCCTATCTCACCAAGGACCCGTGGCTATATACCTACTGCGACGACCTGGACCTCAGCGCCATTGCGGTGGATGTCGTCATTCTCCCGATGCGCGATTTGACCGATGCCGCCAACAGTCGACTGATTCAAGAGAAGGCGCACGTGCTGGAGAACATGCCCGAGCACTTTGCTCGCGCTACCTCCTACGGCCAGGTGGTGGGTGGCTCGATTTACTCACTCGAGGCCACCGACTTAGAACGTTTGCTCGCCGTCGGTTTTTACCGGGTCCTGCAGTGGGCCGTTCGACACGAACTCACGATTTGTCTCGTTGACTTTCCCCGACTCGTCAATGACGGGGAGTACCTCATCGACGCCCTCTGGCCGTGGCTCCAGGCCTACTGCACCAAAGACGAGGCGCGTGCAGCGTTTGCCGCCACTGCTCAACCGCAGCTTGTCACCACGATGAAGAAGGCGGATTTCGCCCCCACCGAAACCGACTTCGCCGCGATGCAGCGAGTGCTGCGCGATGCGGAAAAGACCATCTCCCTGCTACACGAGAACGTGCAGTTTCAGATTGAAGAACAGGCCCGTATTCGTCAGACCCTGAGCTGGCGAATTACGGCCCCCCTCCGTTGGTTTCGCCAACGCTCGTCGTGATTTACGTCGCCACCGTCCACTGGCGCCAAGAGGCGTGGATCGACCGCCAACTGCGCTCCATTGCCACCTACGCTCCCGGCGCGCAGGTGTGGGCCTCGCTCGATGGCATTGACGCGTCGCACTTTTCCAAGTTCACGCAAGCGTGGTCGCTAGATGGCGAAGATCTCGGGCCCGGACTTGAGCCCTACGCATCCACCTCCACCGACATCAACGGTGATCGTCACGGACTCAAACTGAACGAACTCGCTCGACGAATCTGCGAGGTCGCCGCGGACGATGACGTCATCGTCTTCATCGATGGTGACGCCCTGCTCGTCTCGCCTCTTGCGCCGGTCATTGACGCCACCGACAATCTCACGGCCGTTCGCCGCGACGAAAACGACGGCGACTTCTTCCCGCACCCCTCGCTATGTCTGACGACGGTGGGGCAGTGGAAGGCCTGGCAGGGTGACTGGCGACGTGGCGAATACCTCACCAATCGAAACGGCCGTGTCATGACCGACACGGGAACCAAACTGCTCAGTCAATTGGATGACATGGGTTGGTCATGGACTGCTCTGACCCGCATCAATCGTCAGAACCTTCACCCCGTCTGGTTCGGTCTGTACGGCACCGACTCGTTAGGTCCGGTCGTCTATCACCACGGCGCGGGCTTTCGGACTCGCGTGTCGCGCGCCGACCTCGCCGAGTCGTCAACGACGAAGTGGTATCAGTGGCGCAGTTTTGAGGACCGACAAGCCGCCCTCGACGCGCGAGTACAAAAGTGGATGGATCGCGACCCCGACAACTGGTGGCGTCGCCGCTTGATGGCCTAACTCTCATGGCTATCACCCTCTACGGCGTGTGTGCGGTGACCTTCATGATGGCGATGTACGCACTCGAAAAGCGTGGCCGTGGCTTCATTGCCGCCTTCGCGGGGGGATGCCTCTTGTCGTCCCTCTACGGGTTTCTTTCCGGCGCCTGGCCCTTCGGCGTCGTCGAGGCCATCTGGGCCGGCGTGGCGCTGCAGCGCTGGCGTCAGCACGCCTAACCCGCCTCTAGTTTGAACCCGTGCGTTACCTCCTTCTTGTCGCCGTTGTCGCGGGCATCAACGTGCTCCCCGCATTTGGACCGCCCACCTGGTTGATCCTCGTGTTCGCGCGCATCAATTGGCACCTCAACCCCGTGGTTCTGGTAATCCTCGGCGCACTGGCCGCGGTGAGTGGACGCAGTGCCCTGATGTGGGCAAGTCAGCGATTCAGCTCTCGACTTCCCGCCCGACTCGTCGGCAACCTCGATGCCGCCCGACAACTCATCGAGGGGAAGAAGCGGGGCCTCGTGGTGCTGGTGAGTGCCTTCATCATCTCCCCCCTGCCCTCAGCTCAACTCTTCATTGCCGCCGGGTTTCTCCATCTGCCGCGCCGGATCGTCGCCGGGGCATTTTTCGCCGGCCGACTCGTCACGTATTCCCTCTATATCGGGGTGGCCACCACCGTCGATAGCCGATTCAGCCACCTCTTTAAGGATCTGCTCGGATCGCCGTGGTCGATTGCCACTCAGCTGGCGTTATTGCTCATCCTTACCCTGATTCCCCTCATCGACTGGAAACGATTCGCTCGCTAGAGGGGGAAAATGGCCTCACCGGGGGTGATGGGGCAAAAAAATATGGGGGAAATCCCCCATATTTTTAAGTGGTGCACCTAGCGGGACTCGAACCCACACCGCTGGTTCCGTAGACCAGAACTCTATCCATTGAGCTATAGGTGCCCCATGAGTTTAGCCGACCTCGCTGAGGTCGTGTTCAGCGGGTTGCCCCGGGACCTCGGTAGTGACGCCACGCCGCCTCACCGCCCCATAAAGCGGACGGGCCGGGCCTCACGACAATGTCAGTAGTGGCGAAGCTTTCCTCAGTATTTCCGCCACTCAGCCAGGTCACGCGAGGGGAGAAGGTCGTTCGCAGTTCGCCGAGAACCTCCGCGACGTCGATACGCCACTGTTCATGATCACGACGCTTGGCCGCCGAGCCCACCTGCTCGTCGTAGCTGCGACCTTGGCGAGGCGTGGCCCCCACATCACCCAGTTCTTGGGGTCGGCCATCGTCAAACAGCGCCACCGCACAGCTCGTACCCAAGGTCACCACTAACTCGCGACCGTGGCCCTCGATGAGATGGAAACCCGCCAGTTCGGCATCATTCACCACCAGGCAGTCGCGGCCCGTCGCGCAAGATAGTTCCGCGACGAGAGGATGGTGATCCCACGCGTCGAGACTCGTCGCGGTCGCGATTCCTCCTCGCGGCGAAGGTAAATGAATGGCGTTCGTGACGACGCCATCACGAACAATCCCCGGAAACCCGATCACCACTCGCGTGGCCTTTTCCGGGACGATCTCCGATACAAAGTGGGTAAGCACGGTGGGCAACAGGGGCCGAGGAGTTCGACGATGACAGCGACTGCCGCCGACGTCAAACCATTTCATCGACGTGGCGCCGATATCGAGAGTGAAGAGATCGCTCACGACAATGACAGTGGCAGAGATGCCAGACCTCGCAAGATCATGTTGGGTCGATAGGTCGTCGCACCGGTGACCTCGACGTGGGGGCTGCGATCGAGCACTCGACGCAGCACCGTCTGCGTTTCGAGACGAGCCAGCGGCGCGCCGAGACAGTGGTGAAGTCCAAAGCCGAATCCCAATTGCGGGTTGGGGTCGCGGGTGAGCTGAATCTCCGTGGGATGGTCGAAGACGGCGGGGTCGCGATTCGCCGCGCCGATGAGGACGAAGGTAAACCACCCCTTGGGCAAGGTGTGGCCACTCGGCAGTTCAATGTCCTCGAGCAAGGTGCGCCCGGTGAGCTGCACCGGTGAGACCAATCGCATGAATTCATCGGTGGCGCTGCGATCCCACTGGGGATTCGCTCGCAGTTGAGATTGAATCTGTTCATCGCGACCGAGCAGATTCAGCGCGCCCGAAATCAGGTTGGTCGTGGTTTCGTGACCCGCGACCAGAAGCAAGATGGCGGTGGTGAGTAGTTCCATTTCGGATAACTCGTCGTCACCATCACGCGCCGCAATCAGAGCCGAGAGCAAGTCGTCGCCCGGGTGGCGCCGACGCTCGGCGAAGAGCTCGTGGAAATACAGCGCGAAGTGGGTGACGGCGGCGTCGCGAGCAGCGGCGTCCTCGTCGCTCAACATGAAGTCGGGGTCAAGACCCTTGGCGAGACCATTGGAGGCCGCCGCGAAGGTGGCGTGATCAGCCTCGGGGATCGCCAACATTTCACCAATCACCCGCACCGGGACCGCCCACGCGAGCTGCGACACGGCATCGAATTCACCCTGTCCGAGATGACGGTCCAGAATCTCATCGGTCAATTGCGTGATGAAGGGCGTGAGCTCACTCACTCGACGAGGAGTAAAGGCGCGCTGCACCAAGCCACGGAGGCGTGTGTGGTCCGGTGGATCGCGAAACAAGAAGGGGCGTGCGTCCACCCCGTTCACGACATTGTTACGGGCGAGCTCTCGACGCTCATCGCTGCGCAGTCCCTCGGGGGTGTGGGCGGGATCGGCTTTCAGGTTGTCCGACGACGCGGCGCGAGAGCGCAGCACCGCCAAGGCGTCCGCGTGCTCGGACACGACCCAGGTGTTCGAGGGAGCGAGGTGCACCGGATTGGTCTCCCTGATCTCGTCAAAGAGGGGACCCGGTGTCGTTATCCATCGCGGGTCGGCGGGATCAAAGACGGTCATGACCCGATGTTAACGACGCACCCCGCGAGCGCGAAGTCCCCCGCGCCAACTCCACGGGTGCACTGATACCGCTCGCACCGCCTCGTGGCCGCGCATCATCCACGCTCGACCCGGCGGCGCCATCCGCAACGACTCGCAGGCCGCCGTCACCTCCGGCACGAAACGGTCGGTGGCCGGATCAGAGAGCCCCGCCAACACCACTCGGCAACGGTGATTGTTCACCACGGTCGCCGCCCGGTCGCCATATCGGGCCTGAATTTGGGAGAAGTCTTGAAAGACGGTCATCAAGGTGATGTGCTGACCCGAGGCCGTGGCGGCGACTTGGTCGAGATCTTGCAGTGGTGCCAATTGCGCCGCCTCATCGAGCACCACCAACAAGGGAGCGTCGCGTCTCGCTATCTCGAGGGCTCGCCGCACCGCGAGGCGAAACAGTGGTTCGTAGGTGGCCTGATCAGTCAGAGGAGCACAGAGATACACCGTGCCACCTTGGTGAAGGGTGGGCTGCACGTCGACGGCACGGCGGTTAAAGGCCCAGGGGGCCACCATGGCGTCCACGGTGGTCATCACCGCGTCGAATGTCCGAGGCTCCATGGCCAGAAGCGAGGTGGCGACATCGTCGAGGAGAGCATCGTCGCTGCGAGGTAGCTGCCGCTGCGCAATCGCCACCATGACGTCATCAACCGAGAGTCCTCGTCGAGCCGCATCACAAAAGAAAGTCGCGAGCGCTTTGGTCGCCAGTGCATTCCAGAACTCGCTATCACCACGGCCGGTAATCACCAATTCGCGCGCCACACGTAACGCCACGGTGACATCGTCACAGCCGGCCAACACATCGACGGTGTCACCACCGTCTCCCGGTGCCACGGTCACCACCGGACCACACAGTGCTCGCCACGGCTCAGTCACACGGCGAACGTCGTCTTTCACCGAGAGCACCAGCAGAGGGCCGTTCCACTCCAAGATGGCGGGAATGACGATGCCGCGGGTCTTACCCGAACGCGTCGGTCCGACAATCAACATCGACTCCTCGGAACCACTGCGAAACCGTCGCCACGGTTGATACGGCGCTGTGCCCACCCAAAGACCTCTAGTGCGCACGCATCGCTCCATCGGTATCGGTGACATCTCGGCCGCTGACGGGTCGCCAGGTGACCACCGAGCGAGAAGTCCCGTAGTGCACGAGGGCGGAGCCACGAGGCAGAGCACGAATAGTGCTCGCGTCGCGCGGTGAGAGCTCGACCACGTGACGCAGCTCTCGCACGTCGTCGTCTCGTTGTCGGTGGATGACGTGGGTGTCGCAATCGCGCAGCACCGACAGTGCCGCCGGTGACTCGAGGGCGAGATCGGCCACGCGATGTAGCACCACGATGTGCGACACGCCGACGGCTCGCGATAATTTCCACGAACCGCGCAGCCACTGGGTCGCCGTGGCCGATTGCAGCACCGCCCAGGATTCATCAAGGACCAGGTAACCAGGAATACCCGGGTCATACAACTGTGTGTGTGCCACCGACGTGGCCGCCACCATCACCAGTGGCATGAGCGGCCCACTCCAATACGCGGAGAGATCCACGACTGATATCGCCTCGGTAACGCGTCGAGCCGGACCTTCACCGTTCACCACCGCCGCGGCGTCGCCGTCGAGACAACGACGCACCGTTCCCCGCAGTGTTGGCTGCACCAGGAGGTGGCGCGCCGCGGCCACAAAGGGACGTGGGGCGTGACGAGTCGCGGGATCGTGCCACGCGTCACGAACCGCCATGTATTCCTCGTCGCTGAGTCGCTCACCACGAACCACCCCGAGCACCATGGCGACGTAATCGGCTCCGGTGGGCGTCCAGGGCGAGCAGGCGTCCCACCATCCGCCGCTATCCCCGCCGTATTCACCCTTGGGATCAAGCACCACCACGCGTCGCTGTCGCTCGCTGGCGCGACGAACCAGCATCTTCACGAAGGTGCTTTTCCCCGTGCCCACGTCACCCAGAACGGCAATATTGGGATTGTTGACGAGGCCGGCACGATAGGCATCGAAAGGGTCGTAGACGAAGTCACGATGGCCGGCCACGGTGCCGAGGCGTTCACCTCGAAGTCCGGTGCCCCTATCTCCCGCCGCCATGGCGAGGTCGGACAGATCGCGACGCGCGAGTCGAAAGTCACCTGTCACTCAGCGCCCCCGTACTCGCGGCCCACCACAGTGCTTGTCGACCCCATCCACGCTCGATCACCGCTCCGTGCGCGGCGGCCACGGCGACGCACTCGTCGAAGTGTTGCTCGGCCTCTCGCCGGGTGCGAGCATGCACCATCACACTCAGGGTGCCCTCGAGCAAATCATCTCCCTGCACGACGGCGTCACGGCGACGCTGCACCGTGCCCATCCAGCTGTCATTGAGTTGACCAGAATCAAATCCCTGTCGACGTCGCCAGCGTTCTTCTACGTCCGCTCGATGAGCAAGTCTCGCGACGTCTCGACGTGCGTCTCGCGACGAATGAACCACGAGTTCGAGTACGAGGACGAGGTGGTAACCCGTGGCGGAGAGGGCGTGCCACACATCGCTGCGCGCCTCCACTCCCATGACGCGACCGACCACCCACACCTCGTCGCGACGTCGAAGCGCACCCCACGACTCGCGGTATCGACCCGCCCACTCAGATAGCGGGGCGAGATCTCCTCGGGGGTCACTCACCCACTCTCGAATGTCTTCACCGAGGTGTACTCGCCAGAGGCCACCCTGTTGGTGAAAATCCCCGAGTCCGGGGTGGCGAAGAAGATCGTCGCCCTCGCCCGATACACCGTGACGGGTTATTTCTCGCCACCGCGTGGTGCGAGCACCACGACACCACCACTGGTCATTCGACAACCCCACCGTCATCTCGCGGGGTCGAGAGAGATAGGCGAGAGCGATGGCCAGCCACTGACTGACCGAGTGCGATCGCCATCGCCAGGGAGCGGCGAGCGCCACCACCACGCTCAGTAGTGACAGTGGCCAGGCGATAAGCCACCACGCGACGATGGCCACCAGGAGGGCGCCCGCCGCACGTCGAAGGTCGCGCGGATGCACCACCCACCACCACTCGTCTCGCTCTTGACGAGTCAGGGTCTCACTCTTCAATGTGCCACCTCGGCTTGCCGTCGGCGTCAAATTGATAGCGGCCCTTATGAGCGCGAGCCTTTCCGATGGGGGCCGGACCCGGATCGGTTCCCCGCACCGGTTCGTCCACCGTGATGCCGGGCCATGGCGTAATGGGGTCTGACCCCTCAACGCCATCGTCGAGATTCATTCGTGGCGCCGTCGCCCGACGACCGGCCCCGAGGAGAGTGGCCTCCGGATGGGTGACCTGGCGCATCGTGTGTGCCCGCCACGTGCTGGCGAGATGATGCGCCGACGCGTCCACCAAGGGAATCAGGCGCCACAGCACCCATGGCGCCCAGCTCGCGACCAGCAAAGTGACAGCTCCCGCCAGAGCCGCCGTCACAGATGAACTGTGAAGTGCGAGTTGCAGACCCACCGCGATGGTGAGGGCCGTGAGGACTTTGGCCAGCAACAACGCACCGATGAGCTCGGCGAGACGAACTAGCGCGCGACGGCCGACCTGGGTCACTGCCCAGGGCGCGAGCAACGGGAGCACGCAGAGAGCAATGGCGAGGGCGAGATCACGAAGAATGATTTCCACCCACAATGACAGCGCGCCCGCCACTAGTAACACGGTGCTGAGTAGCGCCCCCGAACCCGACAGCGAGCCAAGAAGGGCGATGAGCCCGCTGCCGAGCAGCGAGGGGGATGTCGAACTCATCGATAAGACCCACTGACTCAACCCGTCCACCGCCGAGCCCAATATTCGAGACACACCCGGAGTCATGGCGAGCCCCACGGCCACCAGCAGAATCTGCGCAACCAGGCTCCGAGTCGAATCGGCGAGACGGCCCGTCGCACTGCGACTCGCCACCGCCACCACCAGAGCGAGCAGCGTCATCACTGGGCTAATGAGGACGAGGTGTCGCCAGAGAGGGGCGACGGCATCGGCCACGACGGAAAACCGACTCGCGACATCGAGCACCGACCCCACGCCATGCAGCGCCCACGGGACGGCGCCCGCCAGAAGGGCATCGAATGAATCGAGCAAGGAACTCGAGGCGGTGCCCGCCAGACATGACAGGGGGTGCGTCACACAGGAGAGCACCGACATCAGTGCACCGCGCTACCCGTGGTGAACACGAAGTTGATGAGGTGCGGGGCGGCGCCCACCAAGAGTCCGGCGAGCAGTCCCGTCACCACTGCCTTTCGGCCCGCCATCGATTGATGCATGTTTTGCGAATGACTCCCGATGGCCCACAGCACGCCACCAATCACCATGGCAATGACGGCGACCACGAGGGCCCATCCGGCGATGCCGTTAGCGAGTTGTTGTAACTGTGCGGACCCCGGCAACAGCGTCACGTTGGGATTTAGGGCGACAGAAAAAATCATGAGGACTCCTCACTCGAAGGTCCCTCTCAACGGTCGCGAGGTGGGAGAATGTCAACATGAGCTTTCTCGCCCTCGCCCACCCTCTCGCTAAGTGGTCATCGATAGAGGTGTATGGCGCTGCTGCCGGCATCGTCGTCGTGAGTTTCTTGCTGGGCATCGCCCTGTGGCGACGTCGCGGCATGCGATCAGTGGCCCAACGCCTCGAAGCCTTGGGCCATCGACTCGGTGACGGCCCCGAGCGCGACTCCGGCAAGGTCGACGACATGCTGGCCTACCTCGAGGCGATGACGAGCGAAGCCTCCACGCAGGTCAACGAATCGTCCGCCGACGTGACTCGCCTGCGCCGTTCCCTCGACGCCCTTCCCGTCGGCCTCGTGCTCTGCGATGAATCGGGCAATGTGATTTATCGCAACGCCCAAGCCGACGTGCTGATGACCAGTCGCTACGGCGACGCCATCGCCGCGCAAACAGTGACCGAACTTCTGACCGAAGGCTGGCAACTGGGCGCCGCGGAGCGCACCATCGATCTGTATGGACCACCACGGCGCACCTTGACGGTGCGCGCCGTCGTGATCAATGACACGATTCGACCCCTCGGTGTGCTCGCCATGATTGAAGACATCTCGGAGCGTCGTCGCCTCGAAGACATTCGTCGTGACTTCATCGCCAACGTGTCGCACGAGCTGAAGACGCCCATGGGTGCCATGGGCCTGTTGGCCGAGACCTTGCAATTCGAACGTGACCCTCAAGTCGCGCAGCGTCTCACGGAACGCATTCACTCCGAAGCCTTCCGCGTCAATCGCATCATCGAAGACTTGCTGGACCTGTCGCGCATCGAGAGCGAAGGTTCCCCCGCGCGCGAACCGGTGCCGGTGGAGCTGTTCATTGCCGAGGGCACCGATCGCATTCGCACCGCCGCCGACCAGCGCAGTGTGCGCGTCGTCATCGGCGACATTCCGACGGGCATCGTGGTCCTCGGCGACCGTCGCCAGCTGGTGAGTGCCATTCACGCCCTCGCGGAAAACGCGGTGACCTATTCGCCGGTGGGCGGCACCGTCACCGTGTCGGCCGAACGTCGCGAGGCCGACCACATGAACTTTGAGACTCCGTGGATTCGCATCTCCGTGTCCGACCAAGGGGTGGGCATCCCCGCGAAGGATTTGGAGCGAATTTTCGAGCGTTTCTACCGAGTTGACCCGGGCCGGGCCCGTCAAACCGGGGGAACCGGCCTCGGGCTATCCATTGTGCGCCACGTGTCGCAAAACCACGGTGGCCTGGTGTCGGTGAACTCCCGCGAGGGCGAGGGTTCCACCTTCTATCTCGACCTGCCGCTGAACCTCAATTAATTGCCTACGATGCGGGTGTCATGAGCACCACACCCACCGTTCTCG
>CAISIU010000036.1 GCA_903885505.1 uncultured Actinomycetes bacterium
ACTGTTTGACACGGCTCGCGGCAGCGTCGAGGAGCTCAACCCGGGCCCTCTCGTCACGCTGTATTCCTGTGGCATTACGCCCTATGACTCCGCCCACCTAGGGCACGCGTTTGTGTATCTCGCCTTTGATGTGGTGCAGCGTCGCCTTCGCGATGCGGGTCACGAAACTCGTTGCGTGCGCAACGTCACCGACGTGGATGACGACATGCTGCGCAAAGCGCGCGAATTGAAGGTGAACTACCTCGATCTCGCGGCGTCGGAAATGGCTCGTTTCACGCGAGACATGAATCTGCTCAACATCATGCCGGTGTACAGCGAACCGCGAGCGACGAGCGCCATTCCGGAAATTCTCAGCCTCATTGAGCGAGCCTTCGCGGCGGGGGTCGCGTACCAAGTGGATGGCTACGTGTACTACCGCGTCGCGAATTTCCCTCGATTCGGACAGGTGTCACACGAGGGCCGTGAGCGAATGGTCGAACTCGCGGCGCAGCACGGTGGTTTTCCGGATGATCCGCGCAAGTTGGACCCGCTGGATTTCGTTCTGTGGCAACCCAGCCTGCCCGACGAGCCCGCGTGGGAATCACGATGGGGTGCGGGTCGACCGGGATGGCACATCGAATGTTCCGCCCTGGCGCTGCGCGAACTCGGAGAAACCCTCGACATCCACGGCGGTGGTCGTGATTTGGCCTTCCCGCATCACGAGTGCGAGGCCGCGCAGAGCGAGGCCGCCACGGGCGTGCCCTTCGTTCGCACGTGGATGCACATTGGTCTCGTCGGTTACGAGGGCACCAAGATGTCAAAGAGCCTCGGCAACCTGGTTTTTGTCTCGGACTTGGTCGATCGCAGTGAGGCGGCCGCCGTTCGACTCGCACTGCTGGGTCAGCACTACCGTCACGACTGGGAATGGCATGACGGGCTACTTGACCAAGCGGTCGCTCGTCTCGCCACCTGGCGTACCGCGGGATCGTGCGGCACGGGTGACCAGTTGCTCGACGATGTGCGAGCCGCTCTCGACGATGACCTCGACACGCCGCGTGCGGTGGCCCTCATTGACGACGCGGCACAAGCGGGTTATTCCGTAACTTCGGCCGCCGCCTTATTGGGCGTTACGCTGTAACCACTCAAGGAGTGGATATGAGCATCATCGAGATCGCCCTACCAGACGGCAGCCGACGAGAGCTGCCCGAGGGCGCCACGGCGGCCGACCTCGCGGCGGCTATTGGTCCGCGCTTGGCGAAAGACGCCTTGGCTGCCTCGGTCAACGGCCAACTCAGCGACTTGGTGCGCCCTCTGGCCTCCGGCGATTCAGTGGCAATTGTGACTCCCGCCAGCGCGGAAGGTCGCGAGGTGCTGCGTCACTCCACCGCCCACGTCTTGGCTCAGGCCGTGTGTCGACTGTGGCCGGGTGCTCACTACGCGATCGGACCCGCGATCACCGACGGTTTCTATTACGACTTCGAATTGCCCAACGGTGAACACTTCTCGGAAAATGACATGGAGCGTATTGAAGAGATGATGCGCACCATCGTCTCGGAAGATCAGCCCTTCGTGCGCAGCGAGCACAGCATTGACGAGGGTCTGGCCCTCTTTGCCGACCAGCCCTTCAAGACGGAAATCATTACGTCGGTGTCGACGGGTGCGAACCGCGAAGACCTGGCCGAGGTGGACGCCTCGGTGGTCTCGGCGTATCGAAACACCGACTCTTTCGTGGACTTGTGCCGCGGCCCACACGTTCCGCGCACCAGCCGCCTGGGCCACTTCAAGCTCATGCGCGTGGCCGGCGCGTACTGGCGAGGCGACGAGAAGCGCCCCCAGCTGCAGCGCATCTACGGCACCGCATGGGAAAGCGCGGACGCCCTCAAGGCGCACCTGTATCAAATCGAGGAAGCTAAGCGTCGCGACCACCGACTCCTTGGTGAAGAGCTCGACCTTTTCTCCTTCCCCCGCGAAATCGGACCCGGCCTCGCCGTGATTCACCCCCGCGGAGGCACCATTCGACGCCTGATGGAGGACTACTCTCGCCGGCGCCACGTGCAGGCGGGGTACGAATTCGTGTACACCCCTCACATCACCAAGAGTGAACTGTTCGAGACCTCCGGTCACTTGGATTGGTATCGCGACGGCATGTACCCGCCGATGGAACTCGATGAGGGTCAGACGTACTACCTCAAGCCAATGAACTGTCCGTTCCACGTCTTGATCTTCAAGTCGCGACCGCGCAGTTACCGCGAGTTGCCGCTGCGCATGTTCGAATTCGGATCGGTCTATCGCTACGAGAAGTCGGGCGTGGTTCACGGACTGACGCACGTGCGCGGCATGACCCAAGACGACGCGCATATTTTGTGCACCCGCGAACAAATGCGTGACGAGCTCACGAACTTGCTGACCTTCGTGCTTGGCCTGCTGCGTGAATTTGGTCTCAATGACTTCTACCTCGAGTTGTCGACTCGTCCGGCGGAAAAGTCGGTGGGTTCGGACCAAGAGTGGCAAGAAGCGGAGGCCACTCTGGAAGAGGTCGCCCGCGCCGAGGGGCTCGAGCTGGTCCTGGACGAAGGCGGCGGTGCCTTCTACGGCCCCAAGATCTCGGTGCAGGCGCGTGACGCGATCGGCCGCACGCACCAGATGTCAACGATCCAGTTGGACTTTCAGCTGCCGCAGCGCTTCGACGCCAACTACATCGGTGCCGATAACGCCAAGCACCGACCCGTGATGATTCACCGCGCCCTCTTCGGTTCGGTGGAGCGCTTCATGGCCATTTTGATTGAGCACTATTCCGGTGCCCTCCCAACCTGGTTGTCACCCGAACAAGTCGTGGTGGTGCCGGTTCGTGACGATCACGAGGAATACGCGACGGAGATTCGTGACCTATTGGGGGCGTCGGAAGTTCGCGCGCGTATTGAGCACGCCGATGAGCCGTTGGGTGGTCGCGTTCGCCGCGCCAAGACCGAGAAGGTTCCGTACATCTTGGTCGTGGGTGACGATGACGTGGCCGCGCGAACCGTCGGTGTGAATGCTCGCTCTAGCGAATCGCCGGAACGTGGAGTGGCGCTCACGGACTTTGTGTCGCGCCTCCTTGCCGAAATCGAATCGCACGGCTTGCCTGAGGGTCGATGAGTCTCGACCGCTTCTCGGCGGCGTGGCGGGAGGAATACGTCAGCTCGGCGACGCGCGACGAGAAACTCCGGGGCCCGGGGGAGTGCGTCTTTTGTGCGCTGCTGTCGAGTGGCGTCTCACCGGACAGTGGGGTCATCGCCATCACCGATCACAGCTTCGTGGTCCTCAATGCCTACCCCTACGGTTCGGGGCACGTGTTGGTATTGCCACGCCGTCATCTGGCTGACATGGCGGATTTTGACGATGACGAGGCGGACAACTTTTTTCGAACCTTGCGACGGGCAGTTGCCGCGGTCACGTCGGCGTATTCGCCCGACGGTGCCAATGTGGGATTCAACCTCGGCCGCGCGGCCGGAGCGGGCATCCCGCAACATCTCCACGGTCATGTCCTGCCTCGGTGGAGCGGTGACACCAACTTCATGACCTCGATTGGGGAAACTCGAGTGTTGCCGGAATCTCTCGCGACGACTTGGTCCAAGGTGTCCGCCGCGTGGAACAATCTCGCCGGCGAGCGACAGTAGGCTCTCACGCATGACGAACGAGTCGGCGCGCCCGTGTTAGACGGTCAATTCCGCCACGCGGTGGACGCGTGCACCGCCCCCGTGGGCCGTGCGCTGGTTCGAGTCGGTTTCTCGGCGGACGTCCTCACTGCATCGGGGCTCGTTTTCGCCTTGGTGACGGCGTGGGCGGTCGCGACCGGCCACATGGCGTGGGCCGTGATTTTGCTGACATTGACCGGGGCGCACGACCTTTTCGATGGGCCAGTGGCAAAGGCGTCTCAGCGCGCGTCAGTGCGAGGCTCGTTCTTTGACTCGGTCGTCGATCGGGTGTCTGACGCCCTCCTGCTCGGTGGCGTGGCCTATTTCCTCGTGGCCCAGCAGCGCGGCGAGTTGGTGCTGTTGCCTTTCGCCATCATGACCAGCACTTTCTTGATTTCTTATCAGCGTTCGAAGGCCGAAAGCCTGGGCATTGCCGCCAAGGGCGGGCTGATGGAGCGGGCTGAGAGAATGATTTTGCTCGGCGTCGCGCTCTTGTACCACAGCTTCTTTATCCCGGTTCTGTGGCTGCTCCTCGTCCTCACGACCATGACCGCGTTGGGCCGTTTCTGGCGCGTCTGGCAAGTGGCGGACGCGCCCGATAAATCACGGTCGTAGCGACGTGGCGAGCGGCCGAGTCACCTTCTTTAAGGCTGTCAGCAGCGTCTTTGAACTCCTGCCGGAAAGCGTCGACCGGCGAGTGTCCAAGGTGGCGGCAACCGCGGCGGGGTTTTGGCAATTGGGCGCTCGCGCGAACCTCACGACCAATGTCCGTCACGCGTTGACGGGTCCGCGACGACGCCCCAGCACCGCATTGGTCGAGCGAGTGGTGAACCGCGGATTCGCGTCCTATGGGGAATATTGGGCGGAGGGCGGCAAGTTGCCCGCCCTCGACCTTGATGACATCGTGTCGAGGTTCGTCATTAGCGAAGGCGAAGAGCACCTTCGCGCGGCGTCAGCCCGCGGTAAGGGTGTCGTGATTGCTTTGCCCCACGTCGGCTCGTGGGAGTGGGGCGGCGCCTACCTCGCACATTTGGGTTTCCCGATGACGGCCGTGGCCGAAGCGCTGGATCCTCCCGAATTGTTCGAGCACTTCAGGGCGAAGCGTCACGCCATTGGTTTGAACATCGAACCGCTGGACGAACGTGCCGGCACCGTCCTGCTTCAGACCTTGGCGGCGGGGGGAGTGGTCGGCCTGTTGTGCGATCGCGACATTCAAGGAAACGGGATTCCGACGCAATTTTTCGGCGAGACCGTGTCCATCCCCGCCGGTCCCGCCACTTTGGCGCTGCGCACGGGTGCGACCTTGTTGGCGGCGGCTTGCTACAGCGGGCCGGGTGATGGACATCACGCGGTCATCACGGGACCCATAGATGCAGAGCGTCAGGGCAAATTGCGTGAAGACGTGCACCGCGTGACCCAATTGGTGGCCAACGAATTGGAGGGTCTCATTCGCAGAGCGCCCGAGCAGTGGCACGTCTTGCAACCACGATTTGACGCATGAGAATCGCCACCATTTCGCCCTACGCATTGTCATTGCCGGGGGGAGTCCAAGATCAGGTCATTGGGCTCAGTCGCGAGTTCGCCCGTGCGGGCCACGAGGTTTTGGTCATCGCCCCCGACGCGCACGATCAGCAGTCGTACCGCACCACTGCACGCATCGAACGATTCGGGCGCCTAGTCAGCTTGCCCGCTAACGGATCTCGCGCCCCGATCACCCTGTCGCCACTGGCGTCTTCGCGGATGGCAACAGCGATTGACGACTTCTCGGCTGATGTGGTTCACCTTCACGAGCCCTTTGCCCCGCTGGCGGGCTACGCGACCTTGCGCCGCCATCGTGCGCCCACCCTCGCCACCGTTCACCGCTCGGGGTGGGGTCCCGCGTACTTCTTGACGCGTCCGCTGCTGACGGCGATGAGCTCGCGCCTTGATGACGTGGTGGCGGTGAGCGAGAGCGCGGCGTCAACCTTTCAGCGAGCCACGGGACGTTCCTGTGACGTGGCATGGAACGGAATTGACATCAACGCGGGCCCCGACACCGACGACCGAGACGACCTCGTCGTCGTCATCGGTCGCCTCGAGCAACGCAAGGGAATTTCGGTGGCCCTCGATGCCTTCGCGATTTTTCAGGAGTCCCACCCCTCGTACCGACTCATCGTCGTGGGCGATGGACCACTGCGCGCCGATATCGAGGCCCGTGCTCGCACCATGACGGGAGTGGAACTTCGAGGGCGAGTCAGCGACGAGGAACGCGACGACTGGCTGCACCGGGCACAGGTAGTCCTGTGCCCGGCGCTCGGCGGGGAGAGTTTTGGCATTGTGGTTGCGGAGGCAATGGCGGCGGGCGCCGCGGTCATTGCGAGTGATATCGATGGCTATCGTCAGGTGGTAGGCGACGGCGCGGCACTCGCGTCACCGAGTGACGTGGCGCAGTGGGCGAGAAAGATGTCGGAGGTGGCTGCCGATGCTCGTCGAGTCAGTCAACGCGGTCGAGAGCGTGCGGCGTCTTTTTCCCTAGAGGCGCTGGCAACTTTCTACCTTGAGCGTTTCGACCGGCTCGTCTCGACGTGGCCTAAACGGTAACCTCGCCTTATGGCTCAAAATCGTTCGCGTCACCGCTCGGCCCGTACTCCGGTCGTCGAGGCCCGTCTTGACCCGACCTGGCAGAGCCCCTACTCGGCCTCGCCGCAGGAAGTGTCGGACAACGAAAGCGCCCTCGCCGCCTCCTTTCGCGTCCAGTATCTCGCCGGGATGACCTTGTCGGTCGGCGGTGTCGTGCTCTTGCTCGCGGCCGTCGCCCTGGGCATTCTCGGGATTGTGGGGGCAGTCGCTCTGCTGGCCGGCGTTGCGGTATTGGCGAATCGCGCCGTCACCATGACCAAGTGGCGCCATGAGTCACTGTTGCTGGCAGATCGCATCTTGGGTGAATTCGAACCCGTGGCCGATACGACGCTTCGGCAACGAATTGGCACGATTGCCGAACGCCTGAGCGCCACCTTCGGACTTGCGGACGTGAGCTGTTTCATCGTGAAGGATTCGTCAGTCAATGCCACCTTCTTGCCGCTGGGCGATCCCGGCCGCTGGGCCCTCATCGTGACGAGCGGTCTTCTGTCCGAAATCGAGCTCATTGACCTCGAAGGCGTTGTGGCGCACTGCATGGCACGAGTTCGCCTCCGCCTGACGGACCGCCGCAGCGCCGCCGCCGTGTCGACGCTCAATCCCGACAAGGCTCGTGAACTAGCTGGACGCGACCAGGCGTATCGTGCCGACGAAATCGCCGCCGCCGCCATTCGTTACCCCTTGGGCATTGCGCGCGCGCTGGAGTTTTGCGCTCAGAATCCGGCGACCTCTGGGTATTTCGTCAGTGCCGCCTATGCGCAGCAACGCTGGGTGTGGTTTGACCAGTATGCCGACCAGGCGCAGAGTTCCTTAGGCGACCTCGACCGTGCCGATGTGCGTGCTCGCGCCCTGCTGGAGTGGTGAGCGCGACAACTAGCCTGTGAGCCATGAGTAGCGCTCACATCGAAACCGGATCAGCTCGCGTCAAGCGAGGCCTCGCCGACATGTTGCGTGGAGGCGTCATCATGGATGTCGTCAACCCGGAACAGGCCAAAATTGCCGAAGACGCCGGCGCCGTGGCCGTGATGGCCTTAGAGCGTGTGCCTAGCGATATCCGTCGTGACGGTGGCGTGTCGCGTATGAGCGACCCGAAGATGATCAAGGAAATCCAGGCGACGGTGACCATTCCGGTCATGGCGAAGGCTCGTATCGGCCACTTCGCTGAGGCGCAGATTCTCCAGGCGCTCGACGTGGACTACATCGATGAGTCAGAAGTTCTCACCCCCGCGGACGAAGTGAACCACATCGACAAGTGGGCCTTCACGGTGCCCTTCGTGTGTGGTGCCACCAACCTCGGAGAAGCGCTGCGTCGCATTGGCGAGGGCGCCTGCATGATTCGCTCGAAGGGTGAGGCGGGTACCGGCAATATCGTCGAAGCCGTCCGCCACTTGCGCACCATCAACATGGAAATCCGCCGCCTCCAAACGGCTGATGCCTCCGAGCTGTTCTCGCTCGCCAAGGACCTGCAGGCCCCGCTGCCGCTGGTGCAAGAAGTCGCCGAGCGCGGTGAGTTGCCGGTTCCGTTGTTCTGCGCCGGTGGCATCTCCACGCCGGCGGACGCCTCGCTGGTGTTGCAACTGGGAGCCCAGGCCGTCTTCGTCGGATCAGGCATCTTTAAGAGCGATGACCCCATTCGCATGGCCAACGCCATCGTTCAGGCCGCCACTCACTTCCGCGACGCCGCCAAGGTGGCCGAAGTGTCGACGGGATTAGGTGCTGCCATGAAGGGCTGGGAAACCGCCTCTCTCGATCAGCGTCTCGCCGAGCGCGGCTGGTAAACGTGCGCGTCGGAGTTCTCGCCTTGCAGGGCGATGTGCGAGAACACCGTGCGTCGCTGGAGCGGGCGGGTGCCGAGGTGCTTGAGGTACGCACCCCTCGTGAACTCGATCAGGTGGACGCCTTAGTCCTCCCGGGTGGAGAATCAACCGCAATCGGAAA
>CAISIU010000037.1 GCA_903885505.1 uncultured Actinomycetes bacterium
AGCGCGGGCGTGTCTTCGACGACGCAAATGATGCTGCGATCACGGCGGTCATCCGAACACATGCGACACGAACCGGCATCGTCGGTGACGTTGAAGCACACGTCACACAGCGTCAGCGTTTCAGCCATGTGCAAGATGCTCTGAGCCAAACGATCCACGTCGTGGCGGTCTTGACGCATGAGCCAAAAAGCCATGCGCGTCGCGGACTTGGGTCCGACACCCGGCAAACGGCCGAGTTCGTCAATCACGCTTTGCAGCGAGAGGGGGTAATTCATCGCAGTTCAGTGGCGCCCGGGAACTGATCGAGAATGGAGCTCTCGGTCACCGAGTCACCCTCCATGGTGACGGCGCTCTCCTCAAAGACTTCGTCCTCGTGGGCCCCTTCGATAACGGTGATCGTGGAGGTGTCGATAATGGGCGCCTCGCTCACCGTGGGGGCGAGGTCAGCATTCACCACGACCTCGAGGCTGAGGTGCGCACCCGTCTTGACGCGCAGTGAGCCAATGATGGCGCCGGCGACGTCGAGGAGATTTTTCTTCGCGAGTTCTGAGCGCACCGCCACCACCAAGGTGTCGCCACGAAGGTCGGTGGCGGTGGCACCCGCGAGCACGGCACTGACGCTGCGCGCCACCGGCAGGCCCGCGGCCAGCACGGCCTGCACCGTGGCCAAGGTGACGGCGGTGGGTGCGGGAGTTGCCACCTCGTCGGCCACGACCGGCTGAGGTCGAGCGGCCACGGGGGCGACTTCGCGAGCTACCGGCGCGGCGGGGGTCTCCGCCACGGGGGCGGGAGTCGGCGTGTCGGTGGCGGGTCGTCGGCCCGCACCAATCTTCGGCAGCGGAGCCGCGGGGGCCGCGATGGGGCCACTAGCCACCTTTCGTTCGAGCGCGGTGAGACGTTCGGCGAGGGCCGCGATGTTGTCGTCAAGTTCGGGATGCGTCAGGCGAGCCAGGTTCACTTCCAGCACAATGGTCGCGTCCACCGACTGGTTCATGTCGCGAGCCGATCGGCCGATGGTTTCCATGATGCGCACCGTCTTCGGCAGACCGAGACGCTGACCCCACAGAGCCAGACGTTCGCGTTCGCCACCGAAGGCGTCGGCGATGTCCGGCGACACCATCAGCAAGAACACCTGACGCATCTCATTGACGAGACGCTCGGCCACTTCGCGGGCTTCTTCACCGGAGCGAATGAGGGCCGCCAGGCTGGCGATGGCGCCGGGGGCGTCGTTGGAGGCGAGGGCCTCGAGCAGAGGGTCGAGATTGCCAAGTCCGTCACCGACGAAACCGGCAGCCACATAACGGTCCAGTGCCGACAGTGCGTCGCGCGCCGACCCCTTGCCGTCACGAAGCGCGGCGTCAATGATGTCCTCGCCGACTTCGAGGGCGGCCTTGTCGCGCACGTCGACGAGCAGGTCGCGCATGACGTCGGGAGCGAGAAGCCGAAACTCCAGGTGCTGGGTGCGCGAGCGCACCGTCGGCAAGACCTTGTGGGGGTCAGTCGTCGCGAGCACGAAGACCACGTGGGGCGGCGTCTCTTCGAGAGTCTTGAGCAAGGCGTAGTTGGCCTTGTCTGAGAGGGCGTGGACCTCGTCGATGATGTACACCTTGGTGCGCCCACCGGTGCCCATCCACACACCTTCGAGCAAGTCGCGAATGTCTTCGACACCACTGTTGCTCGCGGCGTCGAGTTCCACCACGTCAAAGCTGGTGCCCTGCGTAATGGAGATGCAGCTCGCGCAGGCGTTACAGGGGTCACCCTCGTTCAACACCTCGCAGTTCAGGGCCTTGGCCAAAATGCGCGCGGTGGAGGTTTTTCCGGTGCCGCGGGGCCCGGAGAAGAGGTAGGCGTTGACGACGCGATCCTTGGCGACGGCATTGCGCAGGGCCGAGACCACGTGCTCTTGACCACGGATTTCGCTGAAGCGTCCGGGCCGGAATCGGCGGTAGAGGGTGACGGGTCCGTCGTAAGTAGCCACGTAGCGAGACTACCGGCGGGCTGTGGCGTGGTTCGAAGTCCACAGCGATGGCCAGGCGATCTACGGCACCCGGCGCAACCCGCTG
>CAISIU010000038.1 GCA_903885505.1 uncultured Actinomycetes bacterium
GGTCGCCCACCACGTTGATGAGAGGCACGTGTGCCCGTCGAGCGTTGTGGAGGTTCGCCCACCCGTTGCCGAGACCGGGGCCGAGGTGCAGCAAGGTCGCGGCGGGTCGTCCCGTGATGCGGGCGTAACCGTCGGCGGCGCCGGTGGCCACGCCCTCAAAGAGGCACAGAATGCCGCGCACGCCGCTGTAGCGGTCAAGACCGGCAACGAAATGCATCTCACTGGTACCCGGGTTGGCAAAAACGGTGTCGACGCCACCGGCGCGGAGGGAAGAAATCAGTTGGTCGGCGCCGTTCATGGGTAGTCCTTATCGAGGTCGGGGTTCAAAATGTTCTGGGGGTCAAAGAGGCTCTTGATCTGGCGCTGCAATTGCAGCGTGCGGGGATCGACGAGTTCGTGCCAATAGTGACGCTTGTCGCGCCCGAGGCCGTGTTCACCGCTCACCTCGCCACCGAGATCAGTGCCGAGGGCGAAGATTCGGCGCAAGAGATCAGTGCGTCGCTCCTCGTCAGCCTGGAAGATAGAGAGATGAACGTTGCCGTCGCCGATGTGACCGCAGCCGGCAATGAATGCCCCGTCACCGAAGGTGGGATCGTGGATGGTGGCCAGAAATTCCGTGACGGCCGCGCGCGGCACGACGACGTCAATGATGTCGTTCGCCCCGGCGTCTTTGGCCACCCAAAAGGCTTCTTCTCGCGCGGCAATCAATCGATGGCCCGCGCCGGAGGCCAAGACGTAGACGTCGAGGGCACCCGCGGCAAGGACGAGTTGCGCGGTTTGTGCAATGTCGAGGTCCATCTGTTCGCGAGTTCGAGTTTCCAAGACAATGACCAGGTATGCCTGAGCGTCCGCGGCGACGTCGGGTGCGACCCCAAACTCGATGGCGGCGCGTGCCGTGACCGACGCCATGGTGAGAACGTCGAGGTACTCTAAAATGGCGGGCTGCAGGCCAGCCGTGATGAGTTCAGGGACCACGTGGGCTAATTCCGGCAAGGTGCGAAAGGGGACCAGCATGGTGTCCACGTGTTGAGGCCGCGGTGAGAGTTTGACCTCGACTTCGGTGACCAGGGCCAAGGTGCCCTCAGAGCCGATGATGAGCTGGGTGAGGTCATAGCCGCTCGAACTTTTCACCACGGCTCCACCGAGCTCGAGCTGCTGGCCATCAGCCAGCACCACGGAAAGTCCAAGGACATGGTGGCGCGTGACGCCGTATCGCACCGCACGCATGCCCCCCGCATTGGTATTGACGTTCCCGCCCAGCGACCCCGACAGCTCGCCCGGGTGCACGGGGTAATAGAGGCCACTGCCCTCCAGAGCGGCATTGAGCTCTTGCAAGGTGACGCCGGCTTCTACTCGTGCCGTGTGATTGGCGAGATCGATAGAGATAATGCGATTCAGGCGATGAAAGGCCACGACCACACTGCCCGCACTCGCGGCACTGGCCCCGGACATACCCGTGCCCGAACCACGGGCCACCAGCGGGATGCGATGGTGCTGTGCCCACCGGGCTACCTCGGCGACCTGTGATGCTTCTTTCGGAATGACCACCGCGAGGGGCTGCTCGTGATGCGAATGCAGCGATTCGTCGTGCAACCAGTCCGCGTTGATGGCGTCACCGGCGAACACAATGCCCGGGCCGACGCTGGCCTCAAGTTCAGCTAAGGGAGAGGTGCTCACTGAGGGTCAACGCTACCGCCGATGGCCTTCTCAATGGCGGCTCGCGCTTCGGCAAGCCGAGCCCGACGAGCGTCGCCGGTGAGCGGTGCGCGTTGAGCCTGAAAGTTCGCAAGAACGGCCTCGATGGCGGGTAAATACCGCGAGGGGAGGCGATTGCCGTATCGGGGGTCGTGGCGACCTTGGTTCCAGGTAATGAGCAGGGCTTCCTCGGCGCGGGTCAAGGCGACATACGCCAGTCGCTGCTCTTCGGCCAGTTGTTCGGGGCTCTCGGCGCTGTAGTGGGGAAGTTGACCTTCGGCCCAGCCCACTGCCGCCACGCAGCGCCACTCGAGTCCCTTGGCTCGGTGAATGGTGGAGAGGGCGACCGCATCCTCGTTGCTCACTCGTGGCGCGATATCGCCACCCGCGAGGTCGGACGCGGGGGAGTAGTCCCCACCTTTCTTTTCGAAAGGAATGCCGGCCTCCTCGAGCGCCGCGATAAAGGGATCGAGCTGGGCGTTCGTGCGCGCGAGGATGGCCATGTGACGCCACGACGTGCCCGGTGTGCGCTGCGTGAGCAACCACTGCACCACTCGCCGTGCCTCTTCCTCGTCCGTGTCGTATCCGCGAACGAGTGGCAGTGGCCCGTCGAGGCGCGCGGGTGTAATACCCGTGGTGCCGTCGTCAAGAAGGGTGTTGGCCACCGCGACAATGGGCTCAGTCGATCGATGATTACGAGTGAGGTCCAAGACCGTGATGTCCGGCCAGGTTCGCACCACTTCGCTCAGTAGCTGCGGGTCGGCACCATTGAAGCCATAGATGGACTGATTAGGGTCACCAACACAAAAGAGGTCGGGGTCATCGCCCGCCATGGTCTTGAGAAGCTGGAACTGCAAGGGGTTCATGTCCTGCGTCTCATCGACGAAGAACGCCCTCGTGCGGTGTCGAAAGCCGGCCACGGTGGCCGGGTTTTCGCGCAGGATTTGAATGGCGTTTTGCAGCAACAGGTCAAAGTCGACCACGCCGCGTGCGGCGCAGTAGCCGCCATAACGGTCAATCACTTCGGCGATCTGGGCGGGAGCGAGCACGGTGCTGCGCCGATGACGCTGGGCTCGGCGCACGTAGGTGGTGCCGGAAAAGCCCTGTGACAATGCCCAGCTCAGCTCCTGCTCGATACGCGGGATTTGCCAATCCTCAATGGCCATGCCGTCTTCACGAAGGTGAGGAATAAGAAGGTGGAGAAGTCGACGACGGCTGGTTTCAATGGTGAGGGGGCGCAAGTTGGCATCCGCGCGGTACTGGGTCACGATGGAGAGCGCCGCACGGTGAAAGGTGCCGGCGCGGATATCGCGAATGCCCCGCCGGAAAAGGCGCGTTCGTAATTCATCGCCCGCCTTGCGGGTGAAGGTCATGACGAGGATGTGGGCGGGGTCTAACTCGCCCGATTCAATTCGTCGCTGGATGCGCAAGGTGAGGACGTGCGTTTTGCCCGAACCGGCGGTGGCGCGTACGAGCAATCGTCGGTCGTGGCTCATCACGGCTTCGTGCTGCTCGAAGGTCAAGCCATCGAGCAGATCGTGAGCGTCAAACGAGCCGTTCGTCATACGCCCACGCTACCGAGTACCCGAGACGTGGTCACTTGAGCCCAACGGTCGTCGGTAACCTCGGTGTGTGCTGCAGGTATTTGGTGATGGGGTTTTTGGCGATAGCTGGGGAACCAGCGGCCCCACGGTCCTCTATCTGCACGGCTGGCGACGCGACCACCACGACGCCACCTCGCTGGCCGATGCTCTTGTCACGTACGGCATTCGGACGGTGGCCCTCGACCTGCCGGGATTTGGCGCCTCACCGGCACCGGACACCGCGGGCGGTGCCCGTCGCTACGCGCAGCTACTAACGGCGGTTCGAGACGAGATCTCGCCAGACCTCATCGTCGGTCACAGTTTTGGTGGACGCATTGCCGCCTGTTGGGCGACCGAGGTGCAGGTGCCCATCATCTTGACCGGTGCCCCCTTGCTGCACCGCCAGGGGCGGGCTACCTCACCGCTCGCGTACCGGCTGATCCGCCGAGCGGCACGAGCACGACTTATCTCGCCGGCGCGACTTGATGCGGCCCGTCGCAAATACGGTTCGGCTGACTACAACGCGGCCAGCGGCATCATGCGCGACATCCTCGTCGCGACGATTGCCGAGTCCTATGAAGACGAAATTTCTCGCTGGCTCGCGCCCGTCACCTTGTGGTGGGGTGGCGATGACCATGACGTTCCACTCGAGGTCGCGACACGGGCAGCTGGCCTCGCCCCCCATGACGTTCGCCTCGTGACCTGCGCGAACGCGGGACACCTGGCGCCCGTGACGCACGGCAGCGAACTGGCCACGCTCGTTCGAGAGGTCTTGGCATGACGCTGGCGCTCGCACTCGCGGCCGACCTGCTCTTGCTGTTAGGCGTGTCCTGCCAACTCCTTCGGTGGTGGCGCGTCTTGCAACGCGAGCACTACATCGCCTCATCTCTGCTGGCGACGTGGTGGCGCTGGCTAGTGCCGAGCGCTAGCTGCGTGGTGGGCGCGACTCTTCGACCGACGACTCGCGTGCGCGTGGCCATTCCTGCGGGTGCCGTGGCGATGGTCGCCGCCCTCGTCGTCAGCGTCGCGTGGGGGAGCATGGGACTTGCGGTGGCGGGTGTCACCTTGGTGGTGTTCCCCTGGGGCCTATCGATTCGTGGTCGCACGTCTCGCTTGGCCTTTACACGCCGAATGACGACAGTAGCCATCGTCAGCGTGGTGATCGTGGTGTTCGCGCTCGCGCTGTCGCTGGTCGCGCGAGCCGCGTGGCTGGCCATTCTCGTCGCCTCCCTCGTCCCCCTGTGGGTCGCGCTCGCGACCGTGACTCTCGCGCCGCTGGAAGAGCGTTCGGCGCAACGATTCGTCGACGCGGCGTCGACGCGCCTACGCCGTGTCCACCCGCGAGTGATTGCCATTACCGGATCATTCGGAAAGACGTCGACCAAGAACCACCTGGCCACGCTGTTAGGTGGCATGAGTGGGGTCGTGGCGACACCGCGCAGCTTTAACAACCGAGCGGGCCTCTCTCGTTCTATTAACGAGAACATGTCCGATGACACACGCATCTTCATTGCGGAGATGGGCACCTACGGTCCCGGTGAAATTGCGGCGCTCTGCGAGTGGTGTCCACCGGAAATTTCCGTGGTCACCGCCATCGGCGAGGTGCACCTCGAACGGATGGGGAGCCTCGACAACATTGAGCGCGCCAAGCGCGAAATCACGACCACGGCATCGACAGTGGTTCTCAATGGCGATGATGCTCGTCTCGCCGGTTGGGTGGCACCCCTTCGCGCGCAGGGCAAGACCGTCATCACCGCGGGCACCACGCCGTCATGTGACGTATCGGTCGTGAGCCACGGTGATGAGTGGGTCATCAGTGAGGCGGGGAAGCCCGTGGCCGTGCTGCCGGCGATTCGGTCGATCCACCCGACCAACGTGGCCTGCGCGCTCGCCGCGGGCGTCGCGACAGGAGTGGCGATAACGGACCTGACGTCGCGAGTCTCCGACATCGCGCCGGTCGCCAATCGCGCCGTGGTAGCCACCGCCGCCTCGGGCGTGATGGTGATTGATGACACGTTCAATGCCAATCCGGTCAGCGCGCAGGCATCTCTCGACACCTTGATGAACTTGCCCCTCTCGGGCCGACGGGTTGTCGTGACGCCCGGATTGGTGGAAATGGGTTCTCGCCGCATCTCGGCAAATGAAGAATTCGCTCGCGCTGTGAGCGACGTGGGAGCGGAGCTCATCGTGGTGGGCCGCAGCAACGCGCGGGCCTTGGTGCGAGGTAGCCGCGGCGCACGGCGCGCTCGACGGCGAGACGATGCCGTGGCGTGGGTGCGTGCGAATTTGGGGTCGGGCGACGGCGTCCTCTACCTCAACGACTTGCCCGACCACTACTCTTAATCTTCGTTAACGACGCGGAGGTCAGTATGTTCGGAGTGATTTTCGGAGGGCCGACTCCCGAGCACGACATCTCCATCTTGACGGGCCTGCAGGCCGTGCAAGAGCTCTCGCGTGGCGGAAACGACGTCGCCGCCCTGTACTGGACGAAGACTGGCTCGTGGCACCTCGTGCCCGCCAGCATCGAAGCCGACGCCTTTCTCGATGGCGTTCCGAAGGGATCGTCGGTCGTGGAGCTGCGCACGGGCGACGGCGGCGGATTCGTCGAAGTCTCGGGGCGATTTGGCAAGGACAAGCGCCTTGATCTTGACGCCGTCATTGTGGCGACCCACGGTGGACCGGGCGAGGACGGCAGTCTGCAGGCGGCATTAGATCTGGCGCAGATTGCCTACAGCGGCCCCTCGGTCGCTGGCGCTGCTCTCGGCATGGATAAGTGGGCCTTTGGCGCCGTGGTCGCAGCGTTGGGATTGCCCACCTTGCCTCGTGTCTTACTCACCGCGTCAACCACCTCGGTGCCTTTCGATGGCCCCTACATCGTCAAGCCACGCTTCGGCGGCTCGTCTATTGGCATTGACGTCGTGGCGGACCTCGAGACCGCTCGCGCTCGACTGACCTCGAATCCGCACTTGTCGCGCGGGGCCGTCTTGGAGCCGTACCGCGCCGACTTGACCGACGTGCAAATTGCGGTGCGAACCTTTCCGTCGGTGCACCTCTCGGCTATTGAAAAGCCCATTCGTCGAAGCTCCACGGCCGAAATTCTGGACTATCGAGACAAGTACGTCGGGGGATCGGGCATGGTGGCGGCCCCCCGCGAGCTACCGGCGCAATTGCCCGCCGGACAGGCTGACACCGTCGTGGCCTGCGCTCACGCGCTGGTCGACGGCGCCTCGGTACGTGGCGTGGCGCGCATTGACTTCTTGGCCAATGACCACGAGCTGTACGTGAACGAAATCAACACGATTCCCGGCTCGCTGTCAAAGCACCTCTTTGTGGAGCCGGTCTTGCCGTTTGGTGAACTGTTGAGCGACCTCTTACGCGAAGCCGTGGAGCGCCCCGCTGCTCGATACAGCGCTGCGGGCGCCGATGGATTGGTCCTTCGCTCCGCGGGTTCCATCGCCGCCAAACTCGCGTAAGCGAGGGATTCGGGCCTGCGCGGCGATCAAGTCATCGCTGTAAGGGTCGAGCAATCTCGCTTGGTCCAGGGCCCAATACGCACGTTCGACGTCGCCCGAGGCCACGCAACGACTCGCGAGCGCTAAGCCCGCCCATTCGCCGGCGCGTGCGAGGCGTGCGGCGTGCCCCTCCGCGAGGAACCAGTGGTAACTGGCCAGGCAGGCCGATAGCGGTTCGCCCGCGACCATGTCGAGCGCCCGCGTCAATCGCACCGTGGCGACTTCATCGTGTCGTCTCGCTTCGTCGACGAGTTGCAGAAACTCCTCGACGTCGCTGATGAGCCCGTGGCTGCGATAGAGGCCATCGTGGGTGACCGCGTGCAGGCGCGGTCCGTCTGCATCGTCACCGAGAGCGCGACGAAGGGTGCTCGCCAGATTGGCGAGGACGCGTGGCGACCCCTCGCGCTCCTCACTACCAATCACCCGTGAACGCAGTCGTTCTCCCGTGACGGCATCGCGTCGATGAAGGGCGAGGTACGCCGCGAGCTCGGTTACTCGCCGACGCATATCGCTGGGGACGGGACCCATGGACTGCACGAGTGGTTCTGCTCGCAGCAGGCAGACACGCGCCAATGACCGCGGCCGCGTCGGACGAGAGACGGTGATCAGTCGACGGCGAAGGTCGTCATCCAGCCCCTGGTCGTCGCCATCGAGCACGACCACGTCGCGGTCGCTCTGGCGAAGAGCGAGGGCGCGAAGAGCGCTGTCACGATCGTGCGCAATAACAAGACGCCCACCGTCGTGCAGCAGGGTCGCGTCGCTATAGATACTGGCGTCATCGTCTAATTCGAGAGTGCCGCCCGGGCGAGCAAAGTTCACGGCGGCCCACGAGGAACTGCGGTGATGACTGACAACGACCGGGTCATCGGCACTCGGCTCAAGACGTGGTGCCGGCCAGGTCAATTCGCAGCTGCCCGATGGCGAGGACGGGAGAGCGGCGTAAATCAATGCCGCCACGCGCTCATCGAAAAACTGCAGATCATCGAGGTCACTCTCGTGCTGCGGGTCGAGACGGGTGATGTCATCACGACGACGTTTGGCAACCAGAGCGAGGGGGATTAGCGGTGCCGCGAGGTCAATGACGAGGCCGGGGTGATCGCTGGCGAGATGAGCGCTCGCCGTCGTGACGGCGCCGACCGAGGTCGCGGGCAGCCACCAACTGACCGCCGTTAAGACCATGGCGGCCACCCATCCCGAGGCACCACGGGCCACGTGACCGCGGCGCTGGCCGATCATCTGGCGACACACGAGCACCATGGCGAGCAGCCAGCCGGCGGCGAGGGCGGCGACGAGGGCGTGAATGTACGTCGCGAGAGAACTGGTGAAAGTGTGCGTGCCGAAACGCACGACCACGGCGGGGGTCAGCACCAAGACGGCGGCGAGTGCCAGGCCGCTGGCGCGGTTGCCTACCTCGTGGTGTCGGGGGTCAGCACCCATGTCCCTCCGTCGCTGGTGAGGTCGGTCAGCGTCAATGTGCAGCTGCCGTCGTTGACGACGTGAGTCGTCACGACTGAGGTGCCGTTGGCGCATTGCAATTGGGCTGACACGTTGGCGCTGGTGCTCAGCGTGAAGCTGCCCGGGGTCGTGAGCGTCAGCGTGGCGACGTTGAAAGTGGCGTCGAGGTTGCCGCTGTGCGTGGTGGCGACGGCGGCGCTTCTCAGCACGGGCGGCGCGACGTTCTCGCCGGTCGATGTCGCGAAGTGACTCGGTGACGTTACGGTCCGAGTAATCGTCACGACGCGAATCGTCGGGCGTGACGGAGGGAGGCTCGAGGCGTGGTCGTGAACTACCTGAACCTTGGTCATGGTCAACCACTTGACGGGGCTCGGGCCCGAGAGGGGGACGACCAAGAGGAGCCCCAGTGCCACGGGCGCGGCCAAGGCGCTGAGACGAGTCAAAGCGGGGCTGCGCATAATTCGATGACGGTACTTGTCCATACGTATCCATGTCAGGTCACCCCTCACAAAATGTGCTGGGTCACGAACTCCTCCAGCTCACGTCGCAACCGTCGCGGGTCGGCCCCGCGTTGGGCGGCAATGTCGCTGAGGCTGAGTCCGGCGATGACTCGGTCGTAGACCGCCCGCGCCAGGTCGGCATGCTCGCCGTGGGCAAAGGCGGCCAAGCGACTCTCGAGCGTGTCGGCCTCCTCAGCGGGGTGCTGCGAGTCGATGGCCACACTGTCGCGAAGTGCCTTCTCCTTGATGATCCAGCGACGCAGGCGGCCGCGAAGGGCGGACAAGATGTCGGGCGCGGCGTAACCACGACGTTGCCCCGCCCATTCCGTCAGTAGTTCACTCAACGTGGTCACGGCCTCGGTCATGAATTCTCCCGGTTCAGTGACGACGCCGCGACCAAAGTGCAGGGATCGGCATACCGAGACGACACCGGGCAGCAAGGTCTGCAGCAGCATGCGGTGAATGTCACGATCAGCGGCGTCATGCAGGAGCGCGGAGACCACGTTCGCCCGCTCAATGACCCGCAGGCCGCCACGAGGCTCGAGGGCCGCAATCAGCTCGGCGCCGCTCGTGATCTGCGACAACGGCAGTTCCTGATGACGCTCGCGAAAGGCCATAAAGGCCACACGAGCCCGAGGCGTATGGGCGTAGTAGCGCCACTCGTGACGCAGTTGGCGAAGGATGTCGGTGTTGGTCATGCCCGCAGGCTCTCGTGGGTCCGTCACCGCGACACGCACCGCGTGGTTCACCGCGGGCCTCACCGTTACCTACACTTTGACTATGGCCCCCACCCCCCTGAACATCGAAACCTTCTACGAGGCTGACGAGCGTCGCCGCGAATCCATGGAATACGAGTTCGGTTCGCAATGGACGGATGCGTCCGGAAATGAATATGAGTTGTCCTGGATTGCGTCAACCGGCGAGCTGTATTTGATGGCGAGCCCGGAGGCCGACATGTCGACTGACCTTTTCGGGGACTACTACGTGAGCGACGAGCCGGTCGAAGAACTCAGCGTGATTGTCATCGCGATCGTGGCCACCCACGACGAACTGGAATTACGTCTCGAAGGCTGGGAGGACGTCATCGACAGCGATGACTCCTTGACGTGGCTGCTCGAGCGCTTTCCCGCGGCTCAGTAGCCGTTTGCCGCTTGACGGCACACATTTGTGAGAGCGGCGGCTTCGTTCGCAATCGGCAGTCGGCTGACTTCCTGGATGCCGATCTGCAGGGCATTCCACGAACCATCTTGCGTCGCGGCGAGACCCGCCTGACTCTGCCCCTGCAAGATGGTGCTGACCGCCCGCTGATAATCGTGCCGTGCTCGCGCGCCGGTTTCGTGGAGGCTCTTTTCGTAGAGGGCCAGCCCCGCCGTGACGTGACGACAGGCATTTCGCGCGGAGGACACGGCGGCGGACGTACAGCTCGCCAACGCGAGCCCGGCCACCACCAGGGCGCCGGCCGCGACCGATCGCTTTAGTGCTGCCACGACTCGTGGGCAGTTAGGAGAAAGTCGGTAACCGCTTTGCAGCGATCGAAGAGGTCACACACGGTGTCGTCACGCTTCATGACCTGCACCAGCGACACACTGTGGCGCGCGATGATGGTGACGTGACGCTCCGGTAAGTCGGTCGCGCTGGCGTACGTGTCCGACGCCGAGACTTCGAGTGGCATGTCGAGGCCCACGACGGGAGCCAAGTCAATGGTGAGTCGCAATAGATCGGGCCCCGGGCTCATGGGCGGAATCTCCCACGTAATCACCAAGGGGAAGTGGTACTCATCCTCGGGCTCTTCATCATCGCCCAGAGTTAAGAACGCGTCTTCGAAACGCAGCAAGGTGCGAGGGTCCACGTCGAGCGAGAGGTGAAGATCGACGGGCCCGCCACACGCGTTGTCGGGGTGGATGTCAATCTCCCAGGCTTGGCGCAGTGAATAGGTTTCGACAAAGTGACGTTCATCGTGCACGTGGAATCCGTGATCCGCAGCGTGGTCTTTGAGATCGGCTACAAAGCCGGCAACGTCGATAGCAGCCATCGCGCTCACCCTAGTGGGAGGGCGGATACCGTACCGTCGTGTCATATAGCCAATACCTCTCCGTTTTTAACCAGTGCGCCGATCTCATCGGCGAGTCGGTGGGCGTGCACCAAGGCCGTGGTTTTTCCGGGCAGCGCGACACCCAGTACCACCTCGATCTCGCTGCCGACGAGGTCGGACTAGCGGTTCTGCAGGCCGCTGGATTGGCCATCATGAGTGAAGAATCAGGCATTACCGGCGAGGGGGACCTCGTCGTGGTGATCGACCCCATTGATGGATCGACCAATTGCGACCGCTCCATCCCCATTTTCTCGACCAGTCTCGGGTTGCTGCATCACGGTGAACTGGTCATGGGCTTCGTGCGCCACCACGGCACGGGCCAGACCTACCACGCCATTCGTGGTGAGGGCGCCTTTCGAGATGGCCAGCGCATTTCCACCTCCGGCGCAGTGGCGATGAGCGACGCCATCGTCGCCTTCTCGGGCTGGCCTAACAAGCACATCGGCTGGAGTCAGCACCGTGCCCTCGGTTCAGCGGCGATTGAACTCTGCCTCGTTGCTGACGGTTCGCTCGACATGTTCGCCGTCACCTCGGAATCCAAGCTTCACCCGTGGGACTATCTCGGCGGCATGTTGATTGCTCAAGAAGCCGGCGCCGTCGTGGCGGAATACGACGGCCTCGAGCTCGTTCTCGCGCAGGCCGTACCGCGTCGTATCGTCGCGGCAGCGACGGCATCTCTCGCCGACGAAGTTCTCGCGCACGGCATCCTCTAGGCTTTGCGCCCGCGGGCACTTAGCTCAGTTGGTTAGAGCAACTGGTTTACACCCAGTAGGTCGGGGGTTCGAGTCCCTCAGTGCCCACCGCGCCGAGTTGTGGTCTCGTGACCAGAAAGTGCCGTGTCCACGCCGTAAGTTGCCCCCATGGCCACTCTCACGATGTTTCCCGTTGTGCCCGCTCGCGATCTCGAGAAAAACGACGTGATGTTGCCGGCGGCGTTTGCGGGGGAGTGCAATGTGGTTCTCGTGGCTTTTCAACGTCAGCATCAAACCCTCGTTGACTCCTGGGTGCCCTGGCTCGAAAAACTCGCACTCGCCGATTCTCGAGTGCGCTTTTATGAAGTGCCCACGATTGGTCGGCTCTGGGCGCCCGTGCGCAACATGATTGATGGGGGCATGGCGTCGGCAATTGGCGATCCCGTGATTTTGCGGCGAACCTTCACCGTGTACGGCGATGTTCGCCGACTCACTGACCCACTGCACATCAATGATCGAGAGACCATCACCGTGCTGCTCGTGAATGAACGAGAGGGAGTGGAGTGGAGTGGCGCCGGCGGTTTCAGTAGCGCCATGGCCCACGAACTTGAGACGGCCATCGCCGCCATGCCCTGAGGGCGACGGGCACCTATTCCTGATCGGTAGTGGGTCGACGCTGCAGCCCCCATTGACTTTCCGTGACCTCGAAGCCCACCTGTCGATACAAATCAATGGCGTAGTAGTCAGGGTCAGCCACGATGACCAGGGTTTCGGTAGCGAACGTTTCCGCCGCCCAATGCCCGGCAGAGGTCACCGTGGCTCGAGCGAGTCCGCGGCGTTGAAACTGAGGCAAGGTGCCCACCGTTTGGTAGCGAGCCGTGGCACCATCGGTGCGAAAAATCCCGGCGCACGATGCCAGTTGGTCATCCACGAAGGTGCCCCACCACGCGCCGTGTCCCTCGTCGCACAATCGACGTTGAGTTCTCGTCTTGTCGTCGAGGAAGCGTCGGTAGGGCTCTTCGGCAAAACCGGGGCCCCGAGTGGCGACGCCGACTTCTCGCACGGCATGCCAATCAGCGTCGCTGACAAGTGGGCGGGTGACGTAGGGGGAGTCGGGGATAGTCGCCAAGTCGGCGGGGCGACAGGTCAACACCGCGCTGTCAAAGACGTCGAACCCCATCGCGGCAAATGAGTGCCCGAGTTCGATCGAGGCGCGAGGATCGTCGACACCAATGGCGATGTGGCCAGCGTGAGGAAATTCTTCCTGGAAGGTATCTATCCAGAAGTTAGGGGAGTCATTTGCCGACAACCCATCGAGAAGGATGAAGTTGCCCCAATAAAAGGTGGGAATGTGGGGCGAGGAGATGGTCCAGTAACCCGATCGACGCTCCACTTGACTTCCACCCCGTTCGAGGATGGACGTGTCGGTGGTGAATCCCAAAGTTCGGCACTGCATGGGATATCGCCTATGTCGCGCTGTTGGCCCGAATCGCCGCCTTAATGAGGGCGGTGAAGGGGCGTCGGGGGAGGTCATCGCCTTCGGCGAGGTCGATAGCGCGGCGGACTTTGCCCTCGAGGCTCGAGGTAAAGAGCTGTTGTGGGTCGGGCAGGGAAGCACCTTTAGCAAAGGTCAGTTTGACGGCCTCTTTGTAGACCTCGCCGGTGCAGATAATGCCGGCTTTCGACCAGACGGGAACATTCCATTTCCACTGCTCCTCGATCTCCGGGTCGGCGGCCAAAATCAGCGCCCGGACCGCGGCGAGGGTTTCCCCTCGCCAATCGGGGTATTCGGCGATACGTTCGGAAATCAGTCGAGAAGGGTCACTCGGCGTGGAGCTGGTAGCCATGGACTCAGGTTAGGTCCACGTAGCTGGACCCAACCTGGAGCGGGAGTCGTGGTCAGCCTGTTTTTGACTATTTGGGCGAAAAAGGTGGTTACCGATAAGCGACCTTCGCCTTGCCGAGACTATGGTTAGCGCTTGAGAGTGTTAGTGACGACGACGCAACGATTCCGGGGGCCCGCACTCGGTTTCCTCCTAGCCATCGTGCTAGGCCTCTTTTCGTACGTCCTGCACCCGGGTGCCTCGTACGCCGTCGGCGGATACCCCGGCCCCAATGCCGGACCCGCAGTTCCGACCTACAACAACCAATTCGGAACAGTGACTCCGGGTAACACCAGCCCGGCGTCATATATGTGCGGCTTCGACGTGCCCAACAGCACGAACCACTCGCCAACCACGGCCACTGCCTACATCGCCGGCGTCGCGGTTAAGCACCTCACCATCGATAGCAATGGTTGCGTGCTTATTACGGTCACCGTTTTCCGTGATCCCAACAACTCGCAGGTCCTTCTCATTTCAATCAACGGTTCAACGGTTCGTGTTCCAGTGCCGTGCGGAACCATCGACGTCGTCGTTAAGGGCGTGAAGTCCAAGAAGCACGTGAACCCGTCGAACGGTGCAATTACGTGGACGAAGGCAAACGTGGGTGGGACCTTCCCCTTCAAGTCACCGTGTCCGCCACCACCGACGACCTCGACGAGCACCACGACGACCACCTTGCCGAACTCGTCAACGACGTCAACGACTGTCCCTGGCACGACCACGCCGACGACGACTCCTCCGACAACGTTGCCGGGTCAAACGACAACGACGGCATTGCCGCAGCCCTCTACCACCGTCCCGCCGAACACCGTTCCTGGCGTGACGACGACGGTCTATGTAGCCGCCTCAACTTCTACGATTCCTCAGGCCGTGGGATCAACGGGTAGCCAAGTCGCATCTGCCGCGAGCAACATTGCCGCCGTCGCCGCGGCAAGCATCGTCGTCGCGTCCGCTGCCACCGCGGCTGTCTCTGCTGCTGCGGCCGCCTCTGCTGCTGCGGCCACCTCTGCTGCGGCCGCGATGAGTTCTGCCGCAAGCGCTGCCTCAGGTGCTGCCGCCGCTGCGAGCTCGGCTGCGAGCGCCGCCACTGGCGCCGCGAGTGCCGCCACAGGCGCCGCTGGTGCCGCGACTGGTGCCGCCACTGGCGCGACGGGTGCCGCAACAGGCGCGACGGGTGCTGCTTCGGGCACGACGGGTGGCGCTGCGGGCGCTTCAGCTGCCCCGACGGGTGGCGGCACGACCTCGGGTACTGGCTCGTCTACGGGTGGCTCGGGATCGTCCTCGGGTACCGGCTCTTCCTCAGGCGGCGGTTCATCCTCGGGTGGCACTGGTTCAGCTCGTGGCGCTTCGCCCACGGGCGGAGCGTCGACTCCGAGCGCACCGACTGAAGAGGGAACCCCGACCGGCGGCAGCACAACTGGTGGCGGCACGACCTCCGGAACCGGCTCGTCTTCAACTGGCAGTGGTACTTCCTCGGGTGGCAGTTCGTCTGGTACCGGTTCGTCGGGAAGCGGCTCATCCGGCGGAGCATCGACACCGAGCGCACCGACTGAAGAAGGAACGCCAAGTAGCGGTGGCAGCACCGGCGGTGGATCGTCGACCGGCGGCGGCAGCTCCTCGGGTGGTACCCGCGGTACCGGTGGTGGCAGCTCCTCGGGCGGCTCATCTGGAGGCGGCAGCTCCTCGGGCGGTTCATCGGGTGGTACCCGCGGTACGGGTGGTGGCAGCTCCTCGGGCGGCTCATCTGGCGGCGGCAACTCCTCTGGTGGTGGCTCGGGCTCCTCTGACGGATCGACCTCGAACGAGGGCGATGGTACAAATTCGGGAGGTGAGGCATGACATCCGAACACGACGATCGAGTGATTGACGTAGAACCTAAGAACATCGAGCAAGAGACGTTCGAACACCTGTACGAAGATTTCACGCCAGGTGAGCGCCCGCCCCTACTTCGATACAAGTACTCAGAACCATGGATGAAGCCTTGGGCGAAGCGCGCTATTCGCGTGAGTCCTCTACTCGGCATCACCGTCAACGACGGTCTCTACCTGCGCTCGTCAATCGGTGACGGTTGGTTGGCGTTCCCTCTTGCCGGATTGATCTTCTCGATCATCGCCCTCATCACGAACCACGCGGCGGCAACACCGCCGGCACTCTGGCTCGTTTTGACCCTCACGGTTATCGGTATCTTCGACGTTTTTGCGGGTGCACTGGCGTGGGTCGTCTACGTGTTGGGTTCGGTCCTGACCGGACACCTCTTTGTGTCCTCCTGGATAGGGTCACCCGGTCACCCTGGAATCCTCTATGTCATCACGAGCTACTTTCTGCTCGCCATCTTGTGGTTTATTGGTCCCGCTCTGCCGAGAAAGCTTCGCCGTGATCCACTCCAGGATCCCGAAAAATTCTTTGACAAGTTGTACATGTGGGGTGGAGACGTCTTCGTCAGTGGCCTCGCCATGCTCGTCGTCATGGGTGCTTTCCCCAGCCTCGCTCCCACTCTCACCGGTGCGGCTCGCTTTGGTCTGACGACGGTCACCCTTCAGAACCACGCGACAATCTTCAAGATTGTCATTGTGGCCGCAATTGTGATCCGAGCGCTGTACGAGCGCTTCGTGATTCAAACTTTCGAATTGTTCCACCCCTGGGATGGAAAGCCTCGCCACGCAACCTTCGACATGGTGGGACAAGTTCTCGTTGCCGCCATGGCTTACCTCTGCATCTGGGAAGTCATCGGCACCCAATGGTTCACCTGGTTCGTGTGGGGCGCGTACCTTTTCACGGTTCACGGAATGGCATCGTTCGAGCGCAACTTGCCGCCGCAGACCGACGAACACAGTCGTCCGCGAAACCTTTTCAAGATTCTCTTCACCACTCTCTACGCTCAAGTCACCGTTCGATACTTGAACGGCAGCCTGGTGAGCGGCCCCAAGATCTTGGGCTGGCTGGCTATCGCCATGGCGGTTCTGACGATTTCCTACGCCTTCATTGAGGCAGTTCACACTCGCTACCTCAAAGAGGTCAGCATCAAGTGGCTGCAGCGCCTTGGAGGCATAGCGGTGACGGTGGCGCTCTTTATCGTTTCCCAGGGCTTTGTGAGTATTTCGGCACCTCAGTACTCGGGTCCGCGCGGTGTAGCGATCAGTAGTTCGGGCGTTCTCTACATTGCTGACTCGGGAAATAATCGAGTCATTCGCGTGACTCCTGCCGGCCAGCGAACCACCGTGGGTGGCAGTTTCTCAACGCCGGCGGCGGTGGCTATTGACCCCTCAACGGCCCAGGAAATCATTTACGTGATTGATCGTGGGCACAACCGCATCGTTCGCATCGACGGTGGCCAGGCATCAGCGCTGGGCCACATGTCGCTGAAGGCTCTGGCCGCGGGGCAAGGCCAAACAACTGTTGGTCGCGGCATTTCGCACCCCTCGAGCATTTCCGTTGACTATCGCGGCATTCTCTACGTTGCCGATGTCACCCAACACCGAATTGCCGCCGTCCTCGCCGACGGCAGCACTCTGACCGTTCGCAAGAACATTGACGCCGCCAGCGTGTTTGTTGACGCGTCGAACAGTCTGTGGGCGGTTAACTCCGCGAACTCGAAGTTGC
This sequence comes from uncultured Actinomycetes bacterium, assembly GCA_903885505.1. Classification (GTDB taxonomy): domain Bacteria; phylum Actinomycetota; class Acidimicrobiia; order Acidimicrobiales; family RAAP-2; genus RAAP-2. Next base: position 17,013 of record CAISIU010000038.1, read on the forward strand.
TGCGCTTCTCAGTCTCGTACGCCAAGAGTGGGGCTCCCACGTTGAGTGCCAACAAGCTCTACGGCGGATTCAACGGGCCCACCTCGGTTGCCGTCGACGCCAATGGCAACATTTACGTGGCCGAGGCTGGTCTCAACCGCATCATTCTGATTCAGCCCGACGGCATTCGAGAGAGCATCCCCTTTCACTTCGCCGATCCCGCTCAGCTCAGCGTGGACACGTCGGGGCACGTCTATGTCGCGGACACGCACGGTAATGACATTCGCATTGTGACGCCGCTGTACTCCGGAGGCCAATTCGGTGCTGCACCGTCAGGCATTGGTACCGCCATGGCAGTCACCGCCGAGGGCAAGGTGTACGCCGTGTCGGCATCCACCGGCACTCTGGAGCAGATTGATGACGCGGGTAACCAGGTATTGGTGAAGGGCCTTAGCTATCCGTCCGGCGTGGCGGTATCGGCCATCGGTCGCTGGTACATCAGTGAGCCCCTCGCCGGCAAGATCGTTCGCGTCGATATCACGACGGGTTCGGTCAGCCCCTTCGTGGCGAACCTCAAGGGTGTGACCGCACTCGCCCCAGACTCGTACGGTGGCTTGTTCGCCTTGAATCCCACTGCGGGAAATCTGTACACGATCAGCGCCCAGGGCGTTGTCCGTCTCTTGGTGGGTGGCCTCCACCACCCGAATGACCTCAGTCAGGATGCCTACGGATACATCGACGTGGCTTATGGCACGCCCGGCAAGAACGATGGTGGAGTGATTCGCATCATTCCGGGGTCGAAGCCGCAGATCATCGCGCAACACATGCCCGCCATTACGGGAGTTACGACGGACAAGAACGGCAACGTTTTCTATATCGACAGTGGCACCAACCAAGTCTTTGAATACATGGGTGCCCTGGGTACACAGGTGGCCGTGACGCCTCAGACGGCCTCGGGAACGCTCGTCTCGCTCGGTTCTAACCAACGCGGCGACGTGTACACCATGGCTGACCGTCCCAACTCGGTGATGCGTTATCGCCTCAGCCAGTTGGTTTCCAACTACTAATAACTAAAGGCAGCCCTCATGAATCGCATTGTTACTTTGGCGCAACGCCCCACGGGTCTCGTCGACCAGGCGACCACAGCTGTCGTCGAGCACGCTATCCCCACCTGTGGTCCCGGTGAGGCCCTCATCAAGGTGGGGATGCTGTCCATTGACCCCACCATTCGCACGTGGATGAATGACGCCCCGGGCTACTTGCCTCCCATCCAGATCGGCGACGTCATTCGCTCCAGTGGCGCGGGCGTGGTGGTCGAATCACAAACCGATCGATACGCCGTGGGTGACATCGTTATCGGTATGACGGGGTGGCAGGACTACGTTCTCGCCACCGAGGAGAACAAGTTCTCCGTCGTTCCCGCGGGCATGGGCCTCGACCTCGCCACTGTCATGAACGTGCTCGGCGTCACCGGTCTCACCGCGTGGTTCGGAATGACGGACGTGGGCGCAATTTCTGCCGGCGATGTCGTGGTGGTGTCGGGCGCGGCGGGGGCGACGGGCTCCGCGGCGGGTCAGATTGCTCGTGCCCGTGGCGCCTCGCTGGTCATCGGCATTGCGGGCGGCCCGGAGAAGTGTGCGCAGGTGGTCGCCGACTATGGCTTTGACTACTGCCTGGACTATCGCGAGCCCGATCTCGCGAAGCGCATTCGCGAGGTGGCCCCCACGGGCGTCGACTTGTACTTCGACAATGTCGGCGGACCGGTTCTCGATGCCGTGCTGTCCAATATCGCTATGCGTGGACGGATCGTTCTTTGTGGTGCCATTGCTCAATACAACGACCCGGCTGCGGCGGCCATCTATAACCACGCCATGTTGATCATGCGCCGTGCGTCGATGACCGGATTCATTATCTTGGACTACGCCGCACGCTTCCTGGAAGCCCAGATGGAATTGGCGGGACTTTTGCTCGGCGGACAGCTCGTGCACCATGAGCACATCGTGGATGGTCTCGACAATGCCCCGACGGCGCTCAACTTGCTTTTCACCGGCGGTAACTCGGGTAAGACCTTGGTTCGTGTCGACGGATCTGTTGCGTTGTCCTAAATGACCGGTTGGCGGTTTTCTCGGATCACCGCCATCTTGGTGCTGTTATCGATGGCCGGTGGCTTTGGGCAGTTCGGTGCCGTCTCGGCCTTAGGAGACGTCGCCACGCACTTCGGACAGCATTCACGAACGGTGTCGCTGCAGGCAGTGGTGGGGCTCAGTGGAACCACCATTGGCCTCGGCCTCGCGATATTGCGACTGGCCTCACTGGGCTCTCTTCCGCTCGTGGCCTTTGCGGACCGTCGAGGTCGAGTGGGGACGTTGAGGGTGTCGATTGTCGCTGGCCTCGTGGTGACGGCCGCCGCCGCTCTCAGCCCTTCGTATTGGTCGTTCGTGGCGATTTTCGCGATGGCTCGACCATTGCTCTCCGCCTCGAACATTTTGGTTCAGGTCGTTCAAGCCGAGGTGTCGAGCGACGCGACGCGGGTCAGTCGGCTGGCGTGGATTGCGGCGGGAGCGGGCGGGGGGATAGGCCTGTCGGCTATTGCGCACAGCGTGCTGGGTGGTCCTCACGGCTTTCGTATTCAATTTGGCTTGGCCCTCATCCCGGCGCTCGGTGCCTGGTGGCTCCTACGTCAGGTCAGAGAGCCACAGTCGACCAGCACCGCCGAAGACATGGTGAGCCGACTGGGCCGAGTTCCCTCGGCGTATCGAGCTCGTTTGACGGCCTTGTGCGTGGTCGCGGGCATCGTCGGTGTGATTACGGGACCGGCGAACTCGTTTGCCTTCGTGTACGGAGAGAACGTTTTGCATATCCCCGCCCGCACCGTGGCGGCGGTCGTCACCGCGTCGGGAATTTCCGGCATTGGTGGTCTCCTCCTTTCTCGCCGCCTCGTACGACGATATGGACGTCGCCTCACCGTCGCGAGTGGCGTCACCGCCGCGGCCGTGACGAGCGCCCTCGCGTATAGCGGCGGCCAGCACGCCTTTATCGCGGGCTATCTCATTGGCGTCGGGGCCGCGGGCCTGCTGGCGCCAGCGTCCAGTGCGCTCATTGTGGAGTCGTTTCCGCACGCCACCCGCGCCACGGCGTCGGGCTGGACCGTGGTGGCCGGTATCGCGGGTGCGGTTCTCGGTCTCGTGATCTTTGGCTCTATCTCTGATCACGTGGTGGCGGCGCACGTCGGTCAGAGCTATCGCTGGCCCGCGCTGTTGACTTTCTTGCCCCTCTTGCCGGCCTTAGCGTTACTGTGCAACGTGCCCGAACCGCAGTTCGAACGACTCGATTAACGAAGACTCATTTCGCATATCAAGGCGCGGTGGTCGCTTCCGGTACGCGGCACGCGAGGGTCCGAGATCTGGAAATCCCCGCGATACAAGATGTGGTCAATTTGCGAGTGAGCCATCCAAGCCGGCCAGGTCTTTCCGCGAACGGCATCGCGCCACGAACCCAGCGAGGTGCGTAGAGGCGGCCGCCACGAGTTGAAGTCGCCCGCCATGATGACGGGGCGGCCCTTTGCTACCTCGTCGGCAATGCGGCGAATGTCGCGATATTGAATGAGCGAACCGTGCGAGAGGTGCGCGCCGTGCAGCGCCACGAGGGCGACGTCGCGTCCGTCCATTTGCGTCGAGGCGGTAATCAGTCGACGATTCACCTTGTCGCGGGGACGATCGATGAGGTCGTGGAGACGAATGTCATCGAGGCCACTGCGGGCGAAGAGGCCCACACCCCATTCACCCCACTGCGCACCGACGGACGCGTCGAGCTGGCGTGTCCGCGAGGCATCGAGCACTCGGCGTTGCGGAAAGAAAAGTCCGCGGTCACCGGTCAGCAGGCCATGCAGGGGCTCCCAGCCGGAACCACCCGAATTGCCCGTCACGCGCCAGCAGTGCGCCAAGGGGACGTAGGCGTGATCGCCTCCCATCACCTCGGCGACCCGAGCGACATCATCCTCATCTCCCCGCCACAATTCCTGCATGAAGAGGATGTCGGGGGCGTGGGCCAGGGTGTCTAACACCGCGGTGGTGCGCCGTCCCCACCCATCCACATCGGCGTGAACGTTGGAAGTTATGACGCGCATGTGAGAAATCTTACGATTTCGGTGCCCATCTGTGGCAATCTCGTAGGTGTGAGTGATGTGTCGTCAACCTTTGGCCACCGGTTGTGGTGGGTGGACTCTTTTATCGGAGACGCGGCCCGCGGCAACCCTGCCGCCGTGGTCTTGCTGGAGCGCCCGCTACCTGACGCCGATTTACAGCACATCGCCTTCGAATTGGGTGTTGGTGAAACTGCTTTTCTTCGCCGCGTGGGTGACCAGTGGTCGCTGCGCTGGTTCACCCCCACCGTCGAGGTCGACGTCTCGGGACACGCGACCTTGGCGGCCCTTCACGTGGCGTTAACCGAGCTGCTCGTACCACCCTCAGAAATCTTTTTTCAGACGCGCGCCGGCAACTTGTCGGGACGTCGCGTCGATCACAACATCCTGGGCATCGATCTTCCTCGTCAGGCCATCGAAGAAGTCGCACCGCTGACCCTCGAGTCGGTCTCGCTCTCATTCACCCAGTGCTTTCGCGCCGGGGCGAACAACATTTTGGCCGTCGTGCCCGACTACGACGCTCTCTGTGGACTGCAGCCCGATCCCATGAGTTTGCTCTTGGCGCCCGGATCAATGCTGATTGCGGTCTGCGATGGCGCACCCGGAGCCGATGTGGGTATGCGCGTTTTCGCGCCGCGCCTGGGTGTCCCTGAAGATGCGGCGACGGGCTCTGCCGCCGCGGCCGTCGCGCCGTGGTGGGTGGATCGCAGTGGGTCGCCCACGCTGTCTATTCGCCAAGCATCGCCTCGCGGTGGTCTGATGTTCGCGCGGACCTTTAAGCGCAACGTGGAGGTCGCGGGAGAAGCGCGCACCTTCCTCGACGGCTATCTGCGGATATGACCTCGCTCGGACCGGGGGAGCACACCCGAGTTCGTCGCCTACCGGAAAAGGCGACCTATGACGCCGACACCATCTTCGCCATTATCGATGATGCGCCCTTCGTTCAGCTCGCCGCGGTGGTGGGCGACTTGGCGATGACCTTGCCGACCTTGGCGGGCCGTGCGGGCCACACCCTTTACGTGCACGGCTCCCAATCGAATGCCCTCTTGCGGGCGGCCTTGGCGGCGGGTCGTGTGCACCTCACCGCCACCTGTTACGACGGCCTTCGTCTGGCGCGAAGCGCTTTCGAGTCATCGATTGCGTATCGCAGCGCCTCGGTGGTGGGCACCATACGGGTGGTGGACGATGAGTCCGAGTGGACGCGCGCGTCGGACCTGTTGACCGATGCCGCCCTCCCGGGGCGCTCGCGCGAAGTTCGAGCGTCGTCTGACCGCGAGCGTCGACTGACCTTGATTTGCGCCATTGACGTGACGGAGGCCAGTGCCAAGGTGTCGGTGGGTCCGACCGATGATGAGCCCGAGGACCTCGACAGTGCCGTGTGGGCGGGGACCATCCCCGCTCGCCTGGTCTACGGCGCACCGCAGCCCGCGAGCGATGGGGCCATGGCTCGCGGCAACATTCCGATCCCGCCGTCCGTGGAGGCGTTATATGAGTCGTGACCTGCGCGTGACCCTATTGGAACAAGCACTATCGACCGTGACGCCCATCGATGAGCGCGAGGCGACGTCACTGGATGCCCTTCGGCACCTGCTGGCAACTCGTGATGATGACATCTTTTCCGAATCGGGAAACGATCACCACGTGACCGCATCGGCCCTCGTGGTGAGCTCGCGCGGGGTGATCTTGCACCTGCATAAGCGCCTCGGGATCTGGGTCCAGCCCGGTGGCCACGTCGATGCGGGGGAGTGGCCCGACGTGGCGGCGATCCGCGAGACCAGCGAAGAAACCGGACTATTGGTGCGCCACCCCGGAACGCCCTGGCTGATCCACGTCGACGTGCACCCTGGTCCGCGGGGCCACACTCACTACGACCTTCGCTACCTTCTCATTAGTGATGGGTCCGATCCCGTCCCGCCGGCCGACGAAAGTCCAGAAGTTCACTGGTTCAGCCTCGAGGAGGCACCGGCGCGGGCGGTGGACACCATGGCGGGCGCTCTCGCTCGCCTGCGCGCAACGGATGTCGCTGAGTGCGTGGCAAAGTGGTGCCCATGAGCACCTTGTCTGACCTGATCGATGCCGACCGATGGATTGACCGCTTGGTGCAGCAGCGTGGCCACTTACCCGAGAGTGCGCAGCTGGGTGTCGTGGAGGACGAACTTCGCCGCCGCGTCGCCGAACTCAAGGTGCGAGATGGCGCCCGGGCTAACGCCGCGGCGGCTCTCGAACAGTCCCAGCAGCACAGCGACCCCCTGCGCCAACGTCTCGCCACCTTGCGCGCGGCCGCCAGCAGCGCGACGGGTGGCGCCCGTGACCTCGTGGCCCTCGAGAAGGAAATTTCTCACATCGCCAGCGACGTCGCACGATATGACGACCAAGAGCTCGTCCTCATGGAAGCCCTCGAACCGCTCGAGGCCGCCGTGGCGGACCTGAAACGTGACACGCAGCCCCTCATCGCCCAGCGCGCGGCGCTGGGCGCCACCATCGCGGAACTGCAAGCATCCATTGACGAGGAGATGGCGGCGAAGCGGGTCGAGCGAGACGCGGTGGCGGCCCAGTTGTCCGAGGTCGTTCGTCGCGCCTATGACGAAGCCCTTCGTCGTGCCGGAGTGTCCGGCGGTGCCTACGTCGATGGCAATCGCTGTGACGGCTGTCGTATTGCGCTATCACCCCTCGACCTTGACCGTTGGCGTCAGGGCAGCGCCGCAGTGTCCGCCTGCCCCGAATGCGGACGAGTGTTGGTTCCATGCTCGTCGTAGTGCGCCATGGCCAGTCACAGGCCAACGAAGAGGGCCTCATTGCGGGTCATGTCGATCCGCCACTGACGGCGCTCGGTGAACGTCAGGCCATAGCCCTCCAGGAAGAACTCGCCGGGGTGGAGCTGGTGGTGGCGTCTCCCTTGTCGCGCGCGCGCCGCACCGGTGAATTGGCCGCCCCCGGGCGCGAGGTCATCGTGTCGCCTGATTTCATCGAACTCGATTACGGCAGTTTTGATGGCCGCCGCCTCGACGAACTCACTCGCGAGGATTGGGACGAACTCGCGGGCCGCTACGAACACGAAGTGGGTGGTGGCGAATCGCTGGCGCAGCTCGACCTACGAGTGCACGAGGCCCTGCATCAACTCGCACGCGAACATGGCGACCTGGTGGCCAGCGCGGATCGACACCTCGCCGTCTTTACCCACGCCTCACCCGTGAAGTCGGCGGCGGCGTGGGCTCTCGGGGTGCACGGATCAGTCGCGTGGCGCATGCGCAGTGACAATTGCGCGATGACCACCATCACCTGGCGCGGTGGTTCGCCGTATTTGCTCAGCCATAACGTCACCGTTCGTCCCCGCTAGCCATCAAAATGGTGCCGTGAGCACCATTCCCACCCATCGACGCACCATCACTCTCGAATCATTTGACGGCGAGGGTGAGGTCACCATCACCGCCACGTTGACCGATGAACGCCCCTGGGCCGATGGGGATATTCTCACGCAATCGGTGCACGACATGACTCTCACAGTGGTGGTTGATCGGCGACGAGGTGTCATCGATCGCGCCACCGCGGATATGCGTCGCTTCCCGCACCGCGAATGTCCCTCCATTGAGCCAGCGGTGAGATCGCTCGCGGGTATTTCCGTCAGCCGTGGCTACAACAAGGCCGTCGCCGAGGTGCTCGGTCGCCAGCGCGGGTGCACCCATCTCGAATTTCTCGCCCGCGCGGTAGGCCCTATGGTCATCCAGGCCATGGCATCTACCGCCGCGCGTCAGGCGGGTCCCGCGGGTATCGGCGAGGTCGTGCGAGACGACGTTGGTGGCTGGCTCACCAATACCTGCCATCTCTGGGCGGCAGGCGGGGTGGGAGCGGCGAAGTTGGCCGAGGGTTGGCGACCAGGAGTGGATGAGTACCCCGCGCCCCTCTTGGTCGATATCAGGCGCCGCGAACCCAGTTGATCAGCACCGCAGCAATTTCCGCGCCACGGTCTTCCTGCAAAAAGTGTCCGCCACCTTCGATGGTGGTGTGGGGCTGACCGGCGCAGCCCGGCACTTCGCGCAAGAACTTGGCGTCGGCACCCTTCGTGATGGGGTCGCCGTCGCTGTAGCAGGTCAAGAAGGGCTTCGTGAAGGAGCCCAAGGTCTCCCACGCGGCCACGTTCGCCCGGTAGGCCGGGTCGTCCACGCTGGTCGGCACCAAGAGGGGTAGCTGTCGAGCGCCTTCCTTGAAATCCTCGGAGGGGAAGGGTGCGTTGTAGGCCTCTTCGACGTCGGGGTCGAGACCTTGGACGACTGCCGCTTTGATCAACCACCCGATGGGCATCTCCGGCACCGTCTGGGAAAAGTTTTGCCAGGCCAAGAACGCGTCGGAAATCGCTTCGGCACCGGTCGGCAGGCCTCCGTTGCCGATGGCGACTCGCGCAAAGCGTTCGGGGTGCTCACCGACGAGACGAAGACCAATAAGCGAACCCCAGTCTTGGCCGAAGAAGGTGACGTGAGTGAGGTTCAACTGATCGAAGAGAGCTTCTCGGGTCCAGGCCACTAGGCGCTCGAAGGTGTATTCGCTGCGCGGCGTGGGCTTGTCGGAGCGACCAAAGCCGATGAGGTCCGGGGCAACGACGCGGTATCCCGCGGCCGCCAACGGAGCGATCATCTTGCGGTAGAGAAAAGACCACGTGGGTTCACCGTGGAGCAGCAAAAAAGTGTCGGTGGCGTCGCGCGGACCCTCGTCAATGTACGCGAGTCGAAGTGGCTCACCACCGGTGGGGTCAACGACCTCGAGGTAATGAGGCTCAAAGGGAAAGCTAGGAAGGTTGGTAAATCGCTCATCAGGGGTGCGCAGGCGTTGCATGCTTATTGAGATTAGAGCGTCAAACGCATGGGCCCCCGCCGCCGATGCGGCGGGGGCAACACTGTGCGTTTTGGCCCCCCCTGCCAATATCGACACGGTACCGTCACACAACGTTCGAGGTCAAGGCGAGAAGGGGGTTTGGCCTATGTTTTCTTGTGAGTCTTTTCACGTGGGGGCATCATTATGAAAAATCGTTATCTCGGAGACGGCCTGACCGTCAGCGAGCAGGCTCTCGGCTGCATGGGCATGAGCGAGTTTTACGGGGCTGCCGATGAGGCCGAGTCCATCGCCACGATTCACGCGGCGCTCGATGCGGGGGTGACTTTTCTTGACACCGCCGATATGTACGGACCTTTCACGAATGAGGAGCTCGTCGGTCGTGCCATTGCCGCACGGCGCGACGAGGTCGTTCTCGCGACCAAGTTCGGCAACGAGCGCCTCGCCGACGGCACCGTGGTGGGGGTCAATGGCCGGCCAGAGTATGTCCGCACCTGCATCGAGAACTCGCTACGTCGCCTCAACGTAGACGTCATCGACCTCTACTACCAGCACCGCGTCGATCGCAGCGTGCCCGTCGAGGAGACCTGGGGCGCGTTAAAGGAGCTGGTTGAGCAGGGCAAGGTCAAGCACCTCGGCATCTCCGAAGCCAGCGCGGCCACCTTGCGTCGTGCGCACGCGGTGCACCCCGTGGCCGCATTGCAAAGTGAATACTCGCTGTGGACCCGTGACCCGGAGGGCGAGATCTTTGACACCTGTCGTGAACTCGGCATCGGCTTTGTGGCCTACAGCCCGCTCGGTCGAGGCTTTCTCACCGGTGACCCCGCGGCTCGTGCGGGCGATGACCCGAAGGACTGGCGTCGCCACAATCCCCGCTGGAAGGGCGAGGCGGGGGAGGCCAATCTGAGCTTGGTGCAGCAACTTCAGGCGCACGCCACGTCGTGGGGCATCACCGCCGCGCAGCTATGTCTGGCGTGGGTGCTGGCGCAAGGTGACGACATCATCGCCCTAGCGGGAACCAAGCGCCGGCGCTGGCTGACGGAGAACATCGCCGCCAGCAACATCGTGCTGAGTACTGAGCAGATTGCCACGTTGTCGCAACTGTTCACTCCCGACGCCGTGGTCGGCGATCGGTATCACGCGATTGGCATGACCACGATCAACGGCTAGACATCACCCAAATCTCGTCAGCCACCGCGATGAGGCGTGGGTCGTGAGTGGCGACGATGACGATGCCCGCATGACGACGAAGGGCGTCGATCACCTTGTCAGCGTTGAGGTCGTCCAGGGCGTGGGTCGGTTCGTCACACACGAGGATGGACGGGTCCTGAAGAAGCGCCCGAGCGAGTGCTGCCCGCGACTGCTCGCCGCGCGACAAGGTGGACCACGACGCGCGCAGGTCGCTCGGTAACCCGAGTTCGCGAAAGAGCTCGACGGCGCGTTCATCCTGCGAACTGTCCACCATGGCCACGTCACGGGCGAAGCCATCGAGCCAGTAACTCTCGGTGGGCACCCACGTCACGTCGCCACGTCGCGCGGCCGCGGCCACCTGTGGGGCTAGCTCTCCGCCGAGTGACTCGTCGAGGGGATGGTCGGTAATGGCGCTGAGGGCGGCGAGGAAGGTCGACTTTCCGGCACCCGACGGGCCCGTGACGCATACCAGCCGTGACGTCGATGGCGACGCCGTGATGGTGGGACGAGGCGGCTCATTCGCCTCGTCGCCCAGAGCGTCGAGACGCTCGGTGATGGCCGTGACCGCAATGGCACTGCGAAGTGCGCGAACCGTGGCCCCCACCCACTCGAGCTGCGCGAGGCTCATCACGAAGGTGCCGACGAGGGTCACCAGTGCCGTGGACGACTGAACTCGCGAACCGCTCGCCGCCCATAGCCCGATAGTGATCGCGATCCCGGCGATGCCGATGATGCTCAGGCGGGTGGCAACCCACCATTCACCTCGTCGCAGTGCCTCGGCGGCGACTTCGCGACGACGTCCCGCAGCGATGGTGTCGCGTCGCAGGTCTCCGTCGCGGGCGAGGAGGCGCAAGGAGGGTCCCACCGAACGCGCGGTCGCGAGGGCCTCGACGTATA
>CAISIU010000039.1 GCA_903885505.1 uncultured Actinomycetes bacterium
CGATTTCCGTGGCGCACTTCGCGATTTCCCACTGGATGCCTTGCATCTGAGCGATGGTGCTGCCGAAGGCCGCACGATTCTTGACGTACTCCGTGGCGTACATGAGGGCGCCTTCGGCGAGGCCGATACCACGAGCGGCCACGATGGGACGCATGGCATTCAGGCCCATCATGGCGAGACGAAAACCACCAACGGCGCCAATGACATCGTCGGGTCCGAGCTTCACGTTGTCAAAGACCACTTCACCCGTGTCAATACCCTTGACGCCCATCTTGCGGTCGACGCGCGGTCGCGAGACGCCGAGCCGATCGGCCGGAACGATGAATCCCGTGATGGCGTCGTGGTGTCGTGACGCGCGGTCACCGGTCTTGGCGAAAACCGTGAACCAGTCCGCTTGCGACACGCCGCTAATCCAGCACTTCGTCCCTGACAAGATCCAGCCACCGGGCACGTCGGGGTCGGCGATGGCCTGCGACTGCATTCCGGCCACGTCCGAGCCGGCACCCGGCTCGGAGAGGCAAAAAGCGGCGCGCGTCTCACCCGAGGCAATGCCGGGCAAGTACTTGAGCTTTTGTTCTTCGGAACCGGCGATCATGATCGGACCGGTGGGGAGACGAGTCAAGAGCAGCATGAGACCGATGACGTTGGAGTACTTCGTCACTTCCTCGATAGCCAGGGTGAGGCCCATGATGCCGGCACCGGAGCCGCCGTATTCCTCGGGGATGCAGAGTCCGAGCAGGTCGGCATCACGCAGGCCATCAAAAATGTCCTGCGGGTATTCACCGCTCTGGTCGATCTCTCGGGCTCGCGGAGCCACCTTTTCTTGAGCGAATCGGCGGACGGTCTGCTGGAGGGCCGCCAGCTCATCGGGAAGAGCAAAGTCCATACCCGCGAGGCTACCGGAGCGGGTCGCGACACTCACCGTGTGGAAACATGGGCCTATGACGGAATTCACCCGCAGTGCGCAGCGCTCACGTCTCCGCGACCTGGGCACCGTTGACCTGGTGGTCATTGGGGCGGGCATGACCGGAGCGGGCGTCGCGGTGGATGCGGCCGCCCGCGGCCTCTCGGTCGTCCTTCTCGATAAAGGTGACTTTGGCTCGGGAACTAGTTCGAAGAGTTCCAAGATGGCCCACGGCGGACTTCGCTACCTCCAGCAGAAGGAATTTCGCCTGGTCTACGAAAATCTGCGGGAGCGCCAACGTTTGCTCACTAACGCGCCCCACCTGATCTCACCTCTCCCCTTTCTCATTCCCCTGTTCGGTTCCGGTGGGGTCGTCTCAAAGACCGTCACCAAGGCCTACGCCTCGGCACTTCGCCTCTACGACCTCACGGGCGGCTGGCGCATCGGTCGTCGCTATCGCCAAATAACTCGTGACGAGGCTCTCGGCCACATTCCGACCTTGCGCGCGGACAAGCTGGTGGCGGGGTTCTTGTACTACGACGCTCGCGGCGACGATGCCCGCGTGGCCCTCACCCTCGTTCGCACTGCCCACGAACACGGCGCGCTCTGCTTGAACTACGCCTCGGTCACGGGTCTCACCCGCAACAGCGAGGGACTCGTCGTCGGCGTGACGGGCAGGGACCACGGCGATGGCTCCATTTTTGAGATAAGTGCTCGCGCGGTGGTGAATGCCACCGGCGTCTGGGCCGACGATATTTTTCACCTCGAAGACGAGAGCGCACCTTCTCGCATCACTCCCGCCAAGGGCGTGCACATCACTGTCCCGGCCGACCGACTGCCCTGCGACGTGGCCGCCGTTTTCCCCGTGCCGGGCGAGCGGCGCAGCATCTTCGTCTTACCCTTTGACGACTCGACGCACACCTTCATCGGAACGACCGACACCCCTTATGACGGCGACATCGACACTCCCCTGTGCACCGCTGATGACGTGGCGTACCTCCTGCGTGCAGTGAATGCCGCGACGAGTAGCAACCTCACTAGCGACGACGTCACCGGTGTGTGGGCCGGACTTCGTCCCCTGCTCAAGCCGCGATCGGGAACGGAGATTTCCGAACGCACCGCCGACCTCTCGCGACGCCATCAGGTCGAGTCAGCCAGCGATGGGCTGATTCACATCACCGGCGGCAAATGGACGACCTATCGCAAGATGGCCGAAGACACGGTGGACGAAGTCGTCTCGTACCTCGGACGTCGTCGTCGCTGCACCACGGTGTCGCTCGCGCTCAGTGGCAGTGGTCCCGCGCCGTCCACGTCGGATGCGCAGGCGACCTACCTCTTTCACCGCTTCGGGACACGTGGATCAGAGATTGCCGCACTCATCGCTCGCGATCCGAGTGCGGCTGACACGCCCATCACCGGCCTCCCCCACAGTTGGGCGGAGTTCGAATGGATCTGCGCCAATGAGATGGTGGTAACGGTAGAGGACCTTCTCACGCGACGCACTCGTGCGTACCTTCACGATGCGCGCGCCACGGTGCTCGCCGCACGGTCGATTGCCGAACGCGTCGCCGCCACCTGTGGGTGGTCGCCTGCCGATATCGACGCGATGTTGAGCAGCTTTTACGCCACGGCACGCCTCGAACTCTCCACCGCCGGACTCTCTATCGAAGGACTCCCCGAATGAAGCCCATCATGCCGAACGAGATTCAGGGAATGAGCGAGCCGCGTTTTGCGGGACCCGCCCTGGACACCCGCATCATCGAAAAGTTGACCACCGTTGGTTGCCCCACCGCCATCGATGAACCCACTCGCCGTGACGCCGGTCGCGACTGGTGGCCTCTCTCTATTGGCTGGGCCGCACAGGGTTCTCCCGCGACGTTGCCCGGCATCGTTCTTCGGCCCCGCCACCAGGCCGACGTCGAGGCGATTGTGGCCATATGCCACGAGAGCGCGACGCCACTGACGGTGCAGGCCGGTCGCTCGGGCGTCGTCGGCGGCGCCATTGCTCCCACGGGCGGCGTCGCCCTCGACCTCACGGACTTGACGGCCATCGTCGCGCAAGATGACGACAGTGGCTGGATCACTGTGGGCGCCGGGTTATCGGGCCCCGACCTCGAAGCGCACTTGGCCCGTACCGGTCGCACCGTTGGCCACTTTCCCCAATCCTTCGACATCTCGACGGTGGGCGGATGGGTGGCGTGTCGCGGTGCCGGTCAGCTCTCGAACCGCTACGGAAAAATCGAAGACATCATTCGCGGACTTCGCGTGGTGACGGCGACACACGGCGTGCTGCACCTCGGTGACCGGGCGCCGCGTTCTTCGGTCGGCCCTGATCTGATGGGCCTCTTTGTGGGCTCGGAAGGCACTCTGGGCGTCATCACCGAGGTCACTCTCGCCACGTGGCCGGTCGCCGAGTCGCGTCAACAGGCGGCGTATTCCTTTACGTCCGTCGCCGAGGGCAACGAGGCGTGTCGACGCATCTTGCAGCGCGGCGCGCACCCCGCCGTTCTTCGCCTCTATGACGAGGTGGAATCAAAGCGCAACTTTGACCTTGACGATTGCGCTCTCATCGTGCTCGATGAAGGCGACCCCTTGACGGTCGCGGCCCACATGGCCATCGTGGACGATGAGTGTGCCGGCGCCATTGCTCGCGATGCGACTCTCGTCGACAAGTGGCTGGGTCACCGAAACGACGTCTCAGCTCTCGCTCCCTTGTGGGAGCGACAAATTGTGGTGGACACCATTGAGATTGCGGGACGGTGGAGCCAGTTGGCCGATCTTCACCGCGAGGTGAGTGCGGCGGTCGCGGCGGTGCCGGGAACCCTGCTCGTCTCGGTTCACCAGTCGCACGCCTACCTCGATGGGGCGTGCTTGTATTTCACCTTCGCGGGTCGTCCCGAGGAGGCCGAGCCCTACTACCGCGCCGTATGGGACGCCGCATCGCGAGCCACCTTGGCGACGGGCGGCGCGCTCAGCCACCACCATGGCATCGGTCGAAACCGTGCACGTTTCATGCCCGAGGCTCTCGGCACCGCCTTCGGCCTGCTGTCGGCGATCAAGGATGACCTCGATCCGCGTCACATTTTTAACCCCGGCGTGCTGGGACTGGGAGGAACATCGTGGTAAAGGTTCTCGTTATTGACGTCGGAACGACGTCGCTGCGCACCTCGCTCGTGAGCACGTCCGGCGAGGTCAGTCGCCTCGTGCAGCGTCCGCTGACGGTCACCTCGCCGCAGCCCGGCGAGGTGGAACTCGACCCCGTCGAAATCGCCGCACTCGCGATTGCCTGCGCCACGGAGACCCTCGCCGGCGACATCGTTCCCTACGTCGCAATTACCAACCAGCGCGCCACCACCGTGATGATTGACCGCGCCACCGGCGAGCCCATCGGTCCCGCCCTCGGCTGGCAAGACCTACGGACGGTCATTGACTGTCTCGTGCTCCAAGGATCGGGGCTGCGCCTCGCTCCGAACCAGAGTGCCACTAAGGCGCAGTGGTTGCGAAACACCTTGGCGACCGACCGCGACGTGCTTTTCGCCACCCTCGACGGCTATCTCTCGCACGTGCTCACGGCGGGCACTTCCTTCGTCACTGACCACAGCAACGTGGCCGTGACCGGCTTTGTGGACACCGCCCTTGACTACGACGAGGCCGTCCTCGACGCCCTGGGTATCCGCCGCGACCAGCTGGCGCAGATCGTGCCGACGACGGGCCAATTCGGTCGAGCCACAGCGCTGCCCGGTGCTCCGGAACTCGTCGTCCTGATCGGCGACCAACCGAGCTCACTCTTTGGGCAAAACGGGGTTCGTCCGGGTGACACCAAGATCACCTTCGGCACGGGCTCCATGCTGGACCAGGTCCGGTCCACCTCCGGTCCGGCCGTCATGAATCGCTTCGACTCGGGTTGCTTCCCCACCGTGATGCGATCAACCGATAACGAGATCTGGTGGGGCCTCGAGGGCATCTGCCTCTCCGCGGGCACCTGCATCGACTGGTTGCGAGACGACCTTCGAATCTTGGACGATGTTCGCGATTCCAGCGCCATTGCCCAATCGCTCCCCGACAACGGCGGTGTGAGCTTCGTTCCCGCGTTCATGGGCCTCGGCACTCCCCAATGGGACTTTGGCGCCCGTGGCGCCTTTTTCGGCCTCACGCGTGGCTCGTCGCGCGCGCATCTCATCCGCGCGGTCCTCGAGGGCATCGCTCACAACGCGGTCGACCTCATCGACGCCGCGACCGCCGAGACGGGGGTGCGCCCGGACGTGGTGCGCGTCGATGGTGGCATGAGTCGAAACAACTTCATGGTCCAGACCCTGGCGGACGCGAGTGGTTGTCGCATTGAGGTCTCGGCGGAAGCCGAGGCGACTACGCGCGGTGCGGGCCTTCTGGCTCACTATGGCACTGGCGCACTGTCGCTCGACGACGTGGCCGCGCTGTGGAGTCCCGCCCAGGTCTTTACCTCAACGATTGACGACGCAATGCGAGCGACACGCCGTGACGAATGGCGAGGCTTCGTGGAGCGCGCCGCTCGAACGATTCCGGATCTTTCCGCGGTGACCTTCTAAGCCAAGAATAAGTTTCGCGACAAAATCAACTCACGAGGATTATTCAGCGCAATCACGCCGGTGAGGTCGCCACCTCGTCGATAGTGCGCGACCCACTTGCGCTCCTCCAGCGAGCCACTCGCGAGTTCGACCTCGTCGTCTCGGTGCGGGTGGCCCACCATCTGGATTTTGGCGCCGTATTGGTCGCTCCAGAAGTAGGCGAGAGTGCTGAACTCGTCGGTGGTGCGGCC
>CAISIU010000040.1 GCA_903885505.1 uncultured Actinomycetes bacterium
CTGGCCAAATCGGTGAGAGCCTGCGATCGAACATTGTGGTCGTGTTGCCGACGAAGCGAATCACGATCAAGTGTCTGTTGTGAATTCTCCACTGCCATCTCGATGAGCTCTGCGACACGCGCGGGAATTCGGCGATACGGCGCACTGGCGTTGGTCGACACCTTTGCGGCAAATTCAATGGTTGTCGCCGCGACTTCCTGCACACTGCAAGCCCATCGGCGACCCTCGAACTCGGCGCGCGCCGCCGCGTCGGACATCGCGCGGACCAGTACATCATTGTCACTGTCGCTAGCGTCGACGTAATACAGGGAACTGCTGCGACCCACAAGACGTCCACCAAGAATCCGCAGATGGGTCACGACACAACGAGAGGTATCACGCACGCTCCCCCACACGTCGATGTCACTTGACTCGTCCACCACGACAGACTGATAGGTGCTGGCAAGAGACAGCGCCTGCAGGGAATCTCTCGCGCGCGCCGCTACCTCGTAGCGCTGCTCTGCCGACGCGGCCGCCATCCGCTCCTCGAGTTCTCGGCGCAGTGGTTCGACCCGGCCGCGGAAGAAGGAGACGAGTCCATCTAGCTCTACTTGATACTCCTCGCGGGTCACCCGACTCACACAGGGAGCACTGCATTTCTCGAGATCAGCTAGGAGGCACGGTCGACCCTGTCGCTGATGAATGACGAACTTGGAATCACGACACGTACGCACCGGGAAGATTCGTACGATTTCATCGAGCGTGCGCCGCGCGTCCTTCGCATGCCCAAATGGACCAAAGTACGAGGTGCCCTTTCGGTGTGGTTCGCGCGTCAGGTAGACCGCCGGCCACTGGTGGCCCATCGAAATAGCCATATACGGATACGACTTGTCGTCCTTGAGGCGGATATTGAATCGCGGCTGAAAGCGTTTGATGAGTTCGTTTTCCAGAAGCAGCGCATCCACTTCGGTGGGCGTGACCGTCCACTCCACGTGGTGTGCCTCTGAAACGATTCCAATCGACTTGGGGTCGGTGGTGTCTTTGGCGAAATAGTTGGAGAGACGGTTAGCTAAATCAGCGGCCTTGCCGACGTAAATCACCGTTCCGTCAGAACGCGAGAATACGTAACACCCCGGCCGATGCGGAATACCGACCGGCTTTTCCATTGTCTACTTCTTGGCGCGCCGCGAACGGCTCTTTGCAGTCACGAGATCACGCAGAACCAAGCCTGTCGGGCTGTCCAGGGAGGCAATGTGTTCGGGCGTGCCCTCACCGACGACCTTGCCACCACGTCGGCCACCTTCGGGGCCCATGTCGATAATCCAGTCAGCCGTTTTCACCACATCAAGGTTGTGCTCAATAGTGATGACCGTGTTGCCTTGATCCACCAGACGGTGCAGCACCGTCAGTAAGCGCGCCACATCGTCAAAGTGCAAACCCGTCGTCGGTTCGTCGAGCACATACAAGGTGTGACCCGTGGGTCGGCGCGCGAGCTCCGCAGCAAGCTTTACTCGCTGGGCTTCGCCACCGGAGAGCGTCGGCGCCGACTGACCGAGGCGGACGTAGCCGAGACCGACATCCACCAAGGTTTGAATATGGCGCTGAATTGAGGGCTGACGCTCGAAGAACTCGTTGGCCTCAGCAATGGGCATGTTCAAAACGTCGGCGATGGACTTGCCTCGGTACAGAATTTCAAGCGTTTCACGGTTATAGCGACGCCCATTGCAATCCTCGCAATTCACGTACACATCAGGCAGGAAGTGCATTTCAATCTTGATGGTGCCGTCGCCGGCGCACGCTTCGCAGCGCCCGCCCTTGACGTTGAAAGAAAAGCGCCCTTGCTGGTATCCACGGACCTTCGCTTCGGTCGTCTCGGCAAAGAGCTTTCGAATCTTGTCAAAGACCCCGGTATACGTCGCAGGATTTGATCGAGGCGTCCTTCCGATGGGCTGCTGGTCTACCGCCACCACCTTGTCGATGAACTCGACGCCTTCAATAGCCTTGTGCTTCGCGACGTCCACTTTGGCGTGATGGAGCTGGCGCAGCAGTGAGTTAAGAAGGATTTGATTGACCAACGTAGATTTCCCCGAACCGCTCACGCCCGTAATGGCAGTGAACGTTCCGAGCGGGAAATTCACCGTCACGTTGTCGAGGTTGTTCGCCGCCGCACCAACCACCCGCAGGAAGTCCCCCGATGCGCCGCGGCGGCTGGCAGGCACTTCAATGCCGGCACGCTTCGAGAGGTAGGCACCCGTGCGACTGGGTTCGCACGCGTCAATGCCCGCCACTGGCCCGGCGTACACAACTTCGCCGCCATATTCGCCAGCGCCGGGGCCAATGTCCACGATGTAATCGCTGGCACGGATGGTCTCCTCGTCATGTTCAACGACGATCACACTGTTGCCGAGGTCGCGCAAGCGCAACAGCGTCGAGATCAATCTCTGGTTGTCGCGCTGGTGAAGTCCAATGGATGGCTCGTCCAACACATAGAGCACGCCGACGAGATGACTTCCGATTTGGCTTGCAAGTCGAATGCGTTGCGCCTCGCCTCCTGAGAGTGTCGCGGCGGCGCGAGCCAGGGTGAGGTAATCCAGCCCCACGTCGAGGAGAAAGCGAAGGCGCTCAACGATTTCACGGATTACCAGTTCCGCAATCTTGCGATCACGTTTGTTCAGTGGCACCTTCTCGAACCACTCGAACGCTTCGTCGATAGTCTTGGACGAGATTTCGGCGATTGACTTCCCGTCTATTTTCACGCCCAACACTTCGGGACGCAAGCGTTGGCCGAGGCAGGAGTGACACTCAACTTCACGCATGAATTGCTCGGCTTGTTCGCGCGTCCAGTCCCCTTCGGCCTCGTTACGTTGGCGTTCGAGCCAGGCCGACAGACCGCGATACGCGGTGTCAAAGGTTTTCACCTTGCCATAGCGATTGCGATACTTAAACGCCACGGTGGCGTCTTCAACGCCGTATAAAACCAACTGTCGGTCCTTGGGCTTCAACTTCTTCCACGGCGTATCGAGCGAGAAGTCGCCCAAATCGGCGACCCCTCTCAGTAGGTGATCGAAATATTTGAATCGATTCCCGGACCACGGAGCGAGTGCCCCCTCACGGATGGAGAGCGACGAATCGGGAACCACCATGTCGACGTCAATTTCGAATTTGGTACCCAAGCCGGAACACTCGCTGCACGCGCCATACGGAGAATTGAATGAGAAATCACGTGGCGCTAACTCGGAGAAGCTGATGCCACACGTCGCGCAGGCCAACTTTTCCGAGAACTTAACGATCTCGTCGGTGTCCGTGAACAGAATCGTCACGGTTCCCTTTGTCAGCGACGTCGCGGCTTCGACGGACTCGGTGAGACGTTGACGGCTCGCGGGACGGACGCTAAGCCGGTCCACCACGACATCAATATGGTGCACTTCATAACGTGCCAACTCAATCGTGGCCCGGTCGTCCAACTCGTACACGACGCCATCAACACGAACCCGCGAAAATCCTTGCGCGGTGAGATCGTCTAACAAAGTTGAGTACTCGCCCTTTCGACCATCCACGACAGTCGCCAGGACCAGAAACTTGGCCCCCGGCTCGCTCGACAAAATGTGATCGACGATTTGCTGTGACGTTTGGCGGCTGACGGGTTCTCCGCAATTGGGGCAGTGCGGCACACCGACACGCGCAAACATCAATCTCAGGTAGTCATGAATTTCCGTGATAGTGCCCACGGTGGAGCGAGGATTCCTGGATGCCGTCTTTTGGTCAATTGAAATCGCCGGACTGAGACCTTCGATGAAATCAACGTCGGGCTTGTCCATCTGGCCCAAGAACTGACGCGCATACGCCGACAGGCTTTCCACGTACCGACGTTGACCTTCAGCGTAGATCGTGTCGAAGGCGAGGGATGATTTACCCGACCCCGACAAACCCGTGAAGACGACGAGCTTGTCGCGAGGAATCTCGAGAGAGACGTTCTTCAAATTGTGGGCGCGAGCACCTTGTACGCGAATGACACCTGACACGAAGGCAAACTACCTGTCGTTCTCGCTGTCGTCGTTCGCCAATCGGATTTGGTTGAGAACGTCGCGCAGCATGGCGGCCTCCTCGAAGCGCAAGTCGGCGGCCGCGGCCAGCATCTCGCGCTCCACCCTTTCGGCTTCCTCGGCATTCGCCACCAGTGGCGTGGCTGCCTTGACCGGCGCTCCTTCCTTTCGGAGTCGGCTCAGAATGTCGACAATGTTCTTCGTCACCGTCGTAGGGTTGATGCCGTTTTCCGTGTTGTGCGCAATCTGCACCTCCCGTCGACGAGCGGTGGTGTCGAGGGCCACTTGCATCGCGGGGGTAATCCGGTCGGCATAGAGGATGGCTCGGCCGTGGGCGTTACGTGCCGCTCGGCCGATGGTTTGAATCAGCGCACTCTCGGAACGCAAGAAACCTTCCTTGTCTGCATCCAAAATGGCCACTAGAGACACTTCGGGGAGGTCCAACCCTTCGCGTAGCAAATTGATTCCTACGAGGACGTCAAACTCCCCGAGGCGAAGACCGCGCAGAATCTCCACTCGTTCGATGGTGTCAATGTCGCTGTGCAGGTAGCGCACCTTGATGCCGTGCTTGACCAGGAACGTGGTCAGATCTTCCGCCATTCGTTTGGTCAACGTTGTGACGATCACGCGCTCACCCGCGGCTACGACGTGATTGATTTCGTCGCGCAGATGGTCGATTTGGTTTCTCGTGGGGACAATATCGACCACCGGATCCAATAGGCCCGTGGGGCGAATGACCTGCTGCACCATCTGATCTGACACTTCCTTTTCGAAGGGACCAGGGGTAGCCGACACGAAAATCATTTGGGGCACGACGTCCATGAACTCGTCAAAATTGAGGGGGCGGTTATCCATTGCACTCGGTAAGCGAAATCCGTGATCGACGAGAGTTCCCTTTCGTGACCGGTCTCCGGCGAACTGCGCTCGGATCTGGGGAACAGCCACGTGCGACTCGTCAATCACCACGAGCAAGTCCTCGGGGAAATAGTCGAGCAGGGTGTAGGGGCGCTCTCCACGTTGACGACCATCCAAGTGCGCCGAATAGTTCTCCACTCCGGGGCAGGTGCCGGTCTCCTGCAGCATTTCAAGGTCGTGTTCGGTGCGCATCTTCAATCGTTGCGCCTCGAGAAGTTTGCCCTCCGCTTCAAAGACGCGCAACTGGGCCCCCAGCTCTTCTTCGATGCTACGAACGGCTCGGTGCAAGGTGTCGTCACTCGTGCTGTAGTGGCTCGCGGCAAACACGGTGACGCTGTCGACGCGCCCATTGACTTCTTGCGTTAATGGGTTGAAGAACACGATCGACTCGATTTCGTCATCAAAGAAGCTGATGCGCAGGGCCTCACGGTCATAAGCGGGTTGCAGTTCTAAGGTGTCACCTCGCACGCGGAATGTTCCACGCTCGACGACAAGGTCGTTTCGCGAATACTGCATATCAACCAAACGGCGAAGCAGCTCGCGCTGCTCGAACCTGTCCCCCACCGACATCATCAGCATGCCTCGCTGGTATTCGATGGGTGAGCCCAGACCGTAGATACACGAGACCGACGCCACCACCACGGTGTCGCGACGCGTTAACAATGACGACGTGGCCGCGTGGCGCAAACGGTCGATTTCTTCGTTAATCGAACTGTCCTTCTCGATGTACGTATCGCTGGAGGGTAAGTACGCCTCGGGCTGGTAATAGTCGTAGTACGACACGAAGAACTCCACTCGATTAGAGGGGAGCATTTCTCGCAGTTCAGCGGCCAGTTGTGCGGCCAACGACTTATTGGGCTCCAATATCAACGTGGGTCGTTGCAACTGTTCGATAGTCCACGCAATCGTCGCCGTCTTGCCGCTACCCGTGATGCCCTCGAGCGTTTGATACCTCAATCCGTTGCGTGCGCCCTCCGTCAAAGCGGCGATCGCCGTGGGCTGGTCACCACACGGCAGGAAGGGTGACTCAACGAGAAAATTCGTCATGCGAGTTCTGCAAGCAAACGGTCAACGTTCGCGTACGTGGAGTGAAGATCTTCCGAGTTATCGATGATGGCGTCAAAGGCGTCGTCTGGCAGCGCGAGCGCCTGCTGGGCAGCTATCCGGCGTTGAGCGTCTCCGAGGTCCATCTTGCGACTTGTGGTCAGACGCGTGAGCACAACATCTTCCCTGGCCCGCACCAGCCACGCCTGCGTCACACCGAACAAGGACCGATGCTCTGGCCGATACAGGGGCAAGGCGATGGCAACCACGGCGTTGGCATTCTCATCGCACCGACCAACGATTTCGATACCAATGGCGAGGTGCGTAATTCTGTTCAGCCGACGCAGCGCCGTCGCATCACGAAACACGACATCAGCAACGAGGGCACGGTCCAAGGTCGTATCGTCGGCCAAGATGCCTCGTCCGAATGCATCCACGAGCTGCAAATAGGCGGTTTCCCCGGGGGCGACGACGTCTCTCGCGACCACATCGGCATCGACGATGACGACACCCTTACTGGCGAGATAATCCGTAACGGCGGTCTTACCGGAACCTATTCCTCCGGCAATTGCTATGCGCTGCATGCTCAGAGGGTAGCCACCACCATGGACCTTGTGGCTTCTCGGTAGATTCTCAGTGTGCCGACGACCCCCTTACGTCCGAGATTTCGCTGGGACACATGGGTGATTGCCCTTCTGGCGTACGTGCCTTTTCTGTACTCCGAGCCCGGAAGAATTAGCGCAGACACCAAGGCGTACCTCTACCTCGACCCCGCCCACCTGCTCTCGACCGCGGCCTCAATGTGGAATTCTGACCAGGGCTTCGGAATGGTGACGCACCAGAACATTGGCTACCTCTTCCCGATGGGGCCCTATTACTTGCTGTTTCATTGGCTCGGCGTCTCCGCATGGATAGCCCAACGCTTCTGGATGGGAAGTCTTCTCTTCCTCGCCGCTCTCGGTGTCAGGCGTTTTCTTGAGGAGATGGGCATTGGCCGGACTGCTGCGTGGGCCGCGGCCATCCCCTACATGCTCTCCCCGTACATCTTGGTGAACATTGATCGCACCACGGCGATTTTGATGCCGTGGGCGGGGTTGGGCTGGATGATGCTCTATGCCGTCCGCGCTGCTCGCCAGGGAGGGTGGCGATATCCCGCCCGATTCGCCTTCGTTCTCGCTCTCGTCGGTGGTGTGAATGCCACCAGTGTTTTACTCGTGGGCCTGGCTCCGGCAACGTGGCTCATCTACGCCGTATTGACGGGCGAAATCACCGCCACCCGCGCTGCGACAGTGGCCGCGAAGATCTCCGGACTGGGACTTCTCGTCAGTCTCTGGTGGATAGGCGGACTCTGGGCTGAAGGTGCGTATGGCATCAACATCCTCAACTACACCGAGTCGATTACCACGGTGGCCTCCACCTCGACGACGAGCGAAGTTCTGCGAGGACTGGGTTACTGGTATTTCTACGGATCCGACCACATCCAACCCTGGACGATGGCATCAGGGCCGTACGAGACGAATGCCCTCGTGGTGGCGGCCAGTTTCTTCCTGCCCGCCGCCGGCATGGTGAGCAGCCTCTTCGTGCGATGGCGCTATCGCGGATACTTCGTAGCCATAGGGCTTCTCGGCATCATCTTGGCGGTCGGCGCTTATCCGATTTCGTCGCCGGCACCCATTGGCGCGGTCATGAAATGGCTCGGCCTGCACACCACGGTGGGTCTCGCGATGAGATCCACTAATCGAGTCATGCCGCTGGTTCTTTTGTCCTTTGGCACCCTGTTGGCCGCCGCGATTCACGCTCGTGCGGAGCGCAAGCACACCTCACCTCGTCGGATGCTTCGCATCACGGCGCTCGCCAGCATGGTAGCGATTCAGCCTCTTTTCGCTGGTTCTGCTCTCGCCGCCAACCTCAGTTCACCCAGCACCTTGCCGTCCTACGTGACCTCGGCGGCCGCCGACCTCAATCGTGGGCCTACCAACTCAACCGTCCTCGGGCTTCCGGGCGTCGACTTTGGCAATTTCCGTTACGGCGCCTACGTCGACTCCCTCTGGCCGGGATTGTTGTCGCGCCCCTTCGAGACGAACCAAGTTACCCCTCAGGGGGAAAATGCCAGCGTCGACTTGATCCGTGCGCTCGACGGGAGATTCCAAGACGGCTACGCCCAACCTCAAGCCATCGCCCCCATCGCTCGCCTCTTCTCGGCGGGCGACATCTTGCTGCAAATGGATATCCAGTATGAGCGTTTCAACTCGCCGACGCCGGCCTACATGTGGAGCCTCTTTTCGCCTACGCCGACAGGTCTCAAGCTCGTCAAGACCTACGGACCCGTGTTGAAAGACCAAGTCAGCGATGGCCGGTACATCAATGAGCAAATGCTCAATTTGCCCACGCACTTCAAGTGGCCCGCATCACTCGCCGTTTACAAAGTCACCGGCGCTCGAACCTTGACACGAAGTGAAACTCTGTCAGGGTCCTACCTCATCGCGGGGTCGGGGATGGGCCTCGTCAACCTGGCCACTATGGGCTTTTTGAATGACAGCCATGCTCTCTGGTACGAGGGCTCCATCACGCCGCACGTCGTTGCACAGCTACTGAAGGCGAACGCGACTCTCGTGCTCACCGATACCAACGCCAAATTGCATTCCACTTTCGGCACCCTCAGTTCGTCGGCCGGATATGTCGAAGCATTAGACGAACTCCCGGTCAATACGTCAGAGGAAGAGCACGCCCTGTACGCCTACGAACCCGGTACCGGTAATCAGACGGTGGCAATTCTGCACGGAATCTCGGCAGTAGGTGCTTCCAGCTACGGCAACCCCATCGCCAACGTGCCCGAACATATGCCCTTCTACGCCGTCGACGGAAATCCGAATACGTCCTGGCAGACCGCCGCGTTCCACAAAGCCGTCGGTGAATACCTCACGATTCGAGCCACCTCCCCCCATGTCGTTTCTCGAATTCACTTCCTCCAGTCACAGAATCCCACCGAAAATCGATGGATCACCAAGGTGTCCATCAAGGTGGGAAGCCGCACGTACCATCGATTGCTCACCGAGCAATCGTGGGGCGGCGCCGGACAATGGATTGATATTCCCCCCACTCGTGGCACGACGTTGACTGTGACCATTGATGACACGACGCCCATCTACGTTCCGCTGAAGCAGCAGTCGGCCGTGGGGTTCTCAGAAGTGTTTGCCCCCGGTTTTGGTAACGCCACGCGGTCATTACTTCTCCCGACCTCGCTCCTCGAACGCGTGGGATTGGCGGCGAAGACCTCGCCTCTCATCATCGATATGTCCCGCATTCGTGTCGCTGCGACGCCTCCACGAACCGACCCCGAATTGACCTTGAATCGCGCCTTCACGTTGACCTACCCCCGAACTGTCGAGCTGAGGGGCACCGCCCAGCTGTACGCCCAAAATTCCGACAGCGGCATCAATGCGATATTGGGTCTTCACCCACGGAGTTTGGGAGTTCCCATCGTGGCCACTGAGGCATCAACCAGAATGGTAGGTGCCCCGCTGTCCTCGTCTCGTGCCGCCTTCGATGGACTCGCTAGCACCGCTTGGCAAAACGCTTTTCAAACGGGCCTCGGTCAGACGATCAGCGAGCACCTCGCGTCACCACTGACGATTTCCCAGGCGACGTTTACCGTTCTCAATGATGGACGTCATGCCGTTCCAACGTCAATCAGAATCAGTTCCGGCTCCGCCTCACGGGTTGTCACGCTCCCCTTTACGCTGAATACCAGTGGCCAAGAGGGCGCGACCAATAGCGCGACCGTTCACTTTGCCCCTCTGTCGGGCATCGCCTTTACCTACACCATCGAAACCATCACTGGTAATCCTGTCGTGGACCGCATCACCGGTGGCGTGAACCACACACCTCTGGGCATCGCGGAGATCTCGGTGCCGGGAATAGCGACGATTTCGACGCCCACTCAGATTGCGACTCGCTGCATTTCAAACGTGCTTCGCGTTGACGGCCGCGACATTCCGGTCACCATTTCCGGAACCCTCGACGATGTCAAGCGTGGCCTCCCTCTCAACGTGACGAGCTGTGCGGCATCTCTCACTTTGTCCGCAGGAATCCACAATGTGGAGTCGACATTGGGATCGGTGAGCGGCTTCCAATTGGACGACTTGGTCATGACCTCGCAAATTGGCTCTCACCTCCCAGTGACGGGGATTAGCGACCTCGCAGGTACGTGGAAGAACCGCTACGAGGTCACCGCGACCGTCGGCCCTCACGACGGCGGCAGGGTGCTCGTTCTCGGACAAAGCATGTCCCCCGGTTGGACGGCCTCTGTCAACGGAACTGATCTCGGGCCCCCTCAACTCGTCGATGGCGCCTCGACAGGATGGATGCTGCCGTCGCATATCGCACCGCACAGCACGGTGGTGATGACGTGGTCTCCGCAACATCGGGTGAACGTTCTTTTGTGGGGATCGGCCGGTGGGCTTCTCATCGTCGCACTCTTGGCATTCGGACGACGCCGCGGCCATGTGCCCCCCATCGATGGTCCGGTGTGGCGTTCCGACCGCATCCGAAATGGGCGACCTCACCCCATGGCGATAGTTCTCGCCATTGCCTCTGGCGTCTTGGTGGCGTGGTGGGCGCCAATCGCCGTTGCCGCGATTCTCCTCTGGTGCCTCGTCAGACGGGCCTGGAATTGGTTTAGCGTGGCGAGCATGGTGTCCTTGGCGTCCAGCGTGCTTCTCACGATTTACGCCACACTGCGTAACTTTCCGCAAGATATCTCTTGGCCCACACACATCCACTATGCCGACGCCTGTGCCGCATGGGCTCTCGTGTTTTGGGTGTGTGCCATTGCTTTCGCCCCCCACCGGCCACGTGAGGACTGGTAGCTAATGGCGTGGTGGAAGAAGAACGACGACGACAGCGACTATTCAACGCCATCCACGGCGCTGGAACCCGTCAAGCGACGGGGGCTGAACGTTCCGCCTCAAGTCTCCTATGACCACTCTGACGAGAAGCGCGGCAGCCTCATCGTGGCGCCCGATGGGCTCCCCCGCGTTATTGCACTCATGCGCGCCCAGCGAATGCGTACCGAAAATCGAGTCTTGGCCGAGGACATCATCGCGACCGATTTCATGACGCAGATTGTGGGACGCGCCACCCTTTTCAATCGTGACGTTCTCGAGATCGCTGATTCGGAGAATGAGTTCTACCTCGGCCTCATGGAACGCGGGGCCATCGTCACTCGTATGCGGCCAGAACTGTCCGTTATTCGCCGAATTGGCGAAGCGATGAGAGCACGAGTGTCACCATCTGATGCACAGACCTTCAGCCCTCCCCGGATTCCCAGTGAGAGCGAGGCGTTTGACACGGTGGTCGCCACGAACATTCTGGCGATGTCGCGTACACCGGCCGAGACGCTCACCGAGTTGGCGCGGGTGCTGCGACCGGGTGGAACCCTGTACCTGCAGCAGGTGTTGTGGTGGTCACCCTCCGGCGGCCGCGAAACCTCGCCCTGGCACCTCCTGTCGGGCAATTTCGCACGCACGCGATATCAGCGTCATCACGGGCATGCTCCCGCTCACTTCTTCGGCGAGAATCTGTTTCGTCTTTCCCTTGGGTCAATTATTCGAGCGGCAAAAAAGCAACCGGACTTCGCCATCGTCTCCATGCATCCTCGATACGGCCGAGCAACGAGCCGTTGGGTACTTCGCCTGCCCCTCGTGCGTGAATTTCTCACACTCAATGTGACCATTATTTTGGAGAAGTCGCCTTTCGCCCACGGGCACGAACCGATGATGCCAGAGCCTCAAACAGCTCCAGGGCCGTTCGGTCCCAGGTAAGTTCGCTCGCATACGAGAGCGCGCCGCGTCGAAGCTCCTCGAGCAATTCGTTATCGGCGATCACTCGTGTGATGGTGTCCGCCAGCGAGACGTAGGGATCCACCAAAATTCCCGAGACTCCCTCTCTGACCGCGTCGCGGTGCCCAGCGATATCCGTCGCTACCGACGGTGTCCCACACTTGGCCGCCTCGGTCAACGTCATACCCCACCCTTCGCGTAGGGAACGTGAGACAACTAACCACGCCGATTGATACAACGCCACCAACTCGTCATCGCTCACATGACCCGCGAAAGTCAGCGCGTGAGAGATCTCAAGTGCAACCGCGAGCGCCTCGAGGTCACTGCGCAAGAATCCCTCACCCACGACCACGAACCGTGCCGACGGAACCTCGGCAAGAACTTCTGCGAAATCTTGCAGGAGCAAATCGAAACGCTTCACGGGCGCCAGTCGGCCGACCGCGACGATCAGGGGGGTGTCACTACGCACTCCACCGGTGTGAAATTTGTCCGCGATCCCCGGGGGGATGACACGGACTCGCTTGAGATGCAGCTTTTCGTCGATTTCGTGAGCACTGGAGTTCGACAAAGTGCAGACCGTTGTTCGTCGATATGCGAGGGGAAAAATTCGATGTTCGAGAAACCAACCCACACGCGCGAGGCGCGGGCCCAGTGTCATTTTCCACATGTCAGCGTGAACGTGGTGCAACCAGGTGACGCTACGACGACGCGCCCACAGCGGGGTCAGAAAGGGCACACCATTCCAGATATCAACAAAGGCGTCGTAGTGGCGTCGATCGCGGCGTACACCTCGAGTAATGGCGTCGGGAAAAACCTGATAGCGACCTGAACGCCGCACGACCCGATAACCGTCGCGCTCGCGCTCCTTGGGCCGTCCCGCGACGGCAGACGTCCGAAGTGTGACCGATAAGCCCGCGGCCGCCCAGCGCCGCAGCACCTCGTCGGCGTGAATTTCGCTGCCCCCCGCCTCGGCGTCATCCAAGTCGCGCCAGGCGAAAGCCTTCACGGATGAGATATGCGACGAGGCAATCAGGGATGACAACTGACTCGCGGCCGACTCTGGCATAC
The DNA here is from genome assembly GCA_903885505.1 of uncultured Actinomycetes bacterium. Taxonomy (GTDB): domain Bacteria; phylum Actinomycetota; class Acidimicrobiia; order Acidimicrobiales; family RAAP-2; genus RAAP-2. The sequence continues at coordinate 12,890 of CAISIU010000040.1, forward strand.
CGTCAACTTACTCGCGTTGTCGAAGGTATTCGTAAGCAACACCGGCAATCACGACGAGCATCACCACCACTTGAACCGCCAGGTCCCACCTCGCCGTGGACGCGAAGTTTCCACCGGCCGCCGACAAGATTGACAGCGATCCCAACGACAAGACGATCAGCACCACTGCGTGCCATCGATACCCTGTGGCCATGAGATAGGTGTTGCCCAAAGTAGTCAGGGCGAGCGCGCTCATCGCAATACTCAGCGGCAGTAGGGCCGCGGTTGCCGAGCCGTATCGAGAACCAAACACCGCGTTAATGAGATGGGGACCCACCGTGGCGCTGACCGTCACGAGAACCAGTCCGGCGACGAGCACCAAGCCGAACGCAATGAAGAGCTGTCGTGTCGCCAACTTGCCCCGACCCGCATCTAGAACTGCCTCCGGCAACAGGAAGCCCCCAATGATCACTGCCCCATACACGATGGTCTTGGCAATTTGCGATGCTGCCGAGTAGCCCCCCAGGGGTCCTTGATGCACGTGTCCCAGGGCGAAGATGTCGGCGAATTGCAGCAGCGAGAGTGACCCGAGAGCACCAAGGGCAATCAGAAGGTCGAGCGTGATGCCGGTGTGCTCGAGTTCGCTGGCGCTACCGCGCCCCCGAGGGACCCGCTGGCGCGCTTGAACCCGTGTCGCCACCTCGGCGAGCAAAAGGCCGATGAGAACTGCCGTCACCCCGTGAGCGCTCAGCGCCATCATCAATACGAGACGGGCAACGCCCTCAAACGCGATGTTGAAAGCCAAGCCGCGATAGTCCTGACGCACCTGAAGAAGAGCGCGATCAACCGACAGGACGCCCCAGACCACTCCGGCCAAGGCGACTGCCGAGACCGCAATCCACGACCGGTTTCCCAGCCACTCGCCCACAAAGCGTGACGCCGCCACGAGGGCACCTGCCGTCGGCAACATGACTCGCCAAACGCGTCGATAGAGGGTTCGCTGCCACGCCAGCATGGTGTCATGGTCGTGATTCAGCACGTAATGAGCGGCGCGTCTCACCACGGCAACTCCAAGGGCTGACCCTGGAAGCGCAACCAAGAAAAATATCGACGACACCTGAGTGAAGGCCCCATAAGCGGCGGTGCTAAAGGGGTGAGCGATATAGAGGGTGAATAGCGCGTTCAGTACATTCGCGACGAGTCCCGCTACCGCGACCAAGACGGCGCTCGTGAGCGCCTTTGACGTCAACGAGTCAGAGGGCAACTACGGACGCTTGGGGAGGATGGGAGCGTCTCGGCCGGTGCCGGAGCTGGCCGACTTGTCGGATGTCTCGTGGTACTCCTCTTCCACGTTGACAGCCCAGATGTCGTTATGCGCTCCGAAGATGTTGTCCACCGTCAACATGGCCGTCAGCATCGAGTGATCGGTGTTGTTGTACTTGTGCATCCCGTTTCGTCCCACCAGGTGGACGTTCGGAATGTGCTGCGCCAGGAACGAGTTGACCACTTCCACGTTCGCCTTGTAGTCAGAGTCGTAGTAGGGGTACGCCTTCGGCATGCGGAACACAAATCCCTGCTCCACATCGGTGGCGTTCACTAGCCCCAAGAACTCAAGCTCGCGCTTCCCTCGCTCAATTAGGTCCTCATCGGAAGAATTCCACAACTCGTCACCTTCAAAAACGAAGTACTCGAGTCCGAGGCAGGTTCGACCTTCCTTGACCAGATAAGGGGACCACGACCCAAAGTTCTGAATACGACCCACCTTCACCTCAGAAGCGTGAATGTAGATCCAGTTATCGGGGAAAGAACGAGCCTCGGGCACGACGAGGGCCACCGTCAAGAAGTCGCGGTAACGAAGATCGTGTCCCGCTCGCAAGACGTTGTCGGGGAGGGGCGGATCGAAGGCGTCAACGAGTTGGGCCATGGGCATCGACGAGATGACATGAGACACGGGCTGTTCCTTGCGCGAGCCATCCCTGTTCGTCACCGTTAATGATGTGGCGGCACCTTCAGACCACGAGATCTTGGAAACTCGTGAGTTCAGCTCGACCGTTCCCCCGCCTTGGGTCACGAGATCGGCGCATCGCTCCCACATCATGCCGGGGCCCAACTTTGGATACTGAAATTCCTCAATCAGACTCGTGATGTCTTTCTGATTCTTCTTCGGCAGCAGGGCGTTCAAAATCGCGTTGGAGAGCGACAGGCTCTTCACGCGCTGCGCAGCCCAGTCGGCGGGCATTTCCGCCACGGGCACTCCCCACACCTTCTCGGTGTAGGTCTTAAAAAAGCGTCGATAGAGACGCCAACCGAAACGTGCCACCAGCCAGTTTTCGTAGTTGCTCTGATCCTTCGGCGGGAAAAACTTCGCGCGAACGTAACTCAGGACACTGAGAACAGCTTCCCAGATGCCCAGATTCTTCAGAGCGTTGCTTGCCTTCAACGGATAGTCGTAGTACTTGCCCTCGTAGAAAATTCTCGACATACGAGGACGCAACATGAAATCTTCATCCGGGAGGATTTCGTGCCACAGGTCTTCGACTACTTGAACCTTCGTGAAGAATCGGTGGCCACCAATGTCAAAACGCCAACCGTCTCGCTCGACCGTTCGCGAAATTCCGCCAACGACGCTGTCACCTTCAAAGACGATGGGCTCTCCGCCCTTCTTCAAGATTTGGTAGGCAGCCGTGAGGCCGGCCGGCCCTCCGCCAATGATTCCGATAGGGGCCTGTTCGGTCATGCGACGAGACTACTAAAAACCGTCTTGTCGCCCTACTTACCCAGGCAGGCGAACGAGTGTCATCGACTGGTAGAAGCCCACCATATTTTGAACGACCAGTGTCGTAGGTTGCCGGTGCGTGACTTTTTGAAGGGCGTTCGCGAAGGTCTCGCAGGTTGACTTCAAGGTGTAGCCCGTCGCCCACGCGATGTACAGGGTTTGATGGGGCTTAAGGCGACGCGCGACCGCGTCGGCTGCCTGTTCGGGGGTAGTGCTCGCTAAGGCTGCGGGGTAGTCATACCAGTCAACAATTCGGGGATTCGAGTCAAGGCGTGGATACAGCACGTATTCAGGATTACCGCCCACGTAGCGGCTCAGCGACGGACCCACTTGGTCGGGGCACACGGCGATCAAGCTGCCTGATGCGTCACCCTGCGCCGCAATCGCGTGAGCGGCAACGCCCGCCTGGGTTCGTTGAACGCCAATCCCCCACTTATCCGTCCACAGGAGGAGGACCGAAATGACGGACAGTGCCAAGAACACCCGTTGCGGAGTTCCGAAAGTGGCAACTCCACGCGCAATCACGAATACGAAGAGAACGGCGACGATGGAGCTGTAACGCGGCGCATACGCAGAATCCGAGATGTCACACGCCAACATGCCGAGGAAAATGGCGGTGGCGCCCACGATTGCGTAGAAGGAGATCTCACCTTCGGGGCGAATCTTCAGAAGGATTCCCTGCTCATTTCGCCCCACCACGGCGAACACGCCCAGGGTCATCACAATGACCATGGCCAGTGACAGAAGGGCAAAATGTAGTGACGAACTAACGTGCTGAACGCTCTGGTTCACCCACATACCCACCGGCCAGATAATGAACTGGAACGGCTGCGGGTGTCGAGCCCATGGTGTCCCCGTGTGCAGGCGCTGGCTATTGAAAATCGGAAGCCATGGGAGCCACAGCAGCCCGCCGACGACATACGCAAGCACTTGGCGTCGAAGCTCCTGACGCCGCGACAGCTGGCGAATCCACTGAAACGCGGCAACCGCGACCAAGCTTGCCATCAGGTAAATCGACCAGTACTGCGTGTACAGAAGCGCCATAACGGTGAGCGAGAGACCCACCAAATCGGCTCGCGAACCTGGATGACGCTGCAGACGCACGAGGAGAAGGGCCAACACTGCAACTTCAAGAACCACCAACGAGTACATGCGGGTTTCCGTTGAGTAGTAAACGGTGAAGGGCAAGACTGACCCAATGGCCGCGACCATCTTTGCTCGCTGGGCATCCCACGCCTCTTTGGCCACCACATACATCACGGCGACCGCCGCAACTCCACAGACACCCGACAACGATCGGACCGCGAGGTCTGAGGTTCCGGCGAGTTTCATCCAGAAGTGGAGCAGGAAGTAATAGAGCGGTGGCGCGCCGTCGTGGCGGAGGAGGTCAACAATTCCGGAGAGCCCGTGGCGCGCAATATTGACCGACAAGGCCTCGTCCAGCCACAATTTGCTCGTCGTACGAAATCGCAGGAACACGCCAGCGAACACGTCGCCCACGATGACTACCACCAACAGACGAGACCACCACGGCTCGAGGGCCGCCCCAACGCGTCGCAACATGATTGCAAATGTACTTGACCCTGCCACCGTTTCGTGGTGTGGTTGGCTACTCTTGGGAATCCATAAGGGGGGATGACTTCAGTGTTGAAGGCGTTGCGGCTTCGAGCCATTGGTATACGACTAAGCGTGATCGCGGTGATCTTAAGTTTCGTGTCATTCGGAACTTTCATTGTCGCTCGTCTCGTGCCCGGAGACCCTGCGGTCGCCGTATTGGGCGTGGGAGCGACACCAGAAACAATTCGCAAGTATCGCCACGAGTTTGGATTGGACAAGAATTTGATTGTTCAGTTCTGGGACTGGCTGACGCACATTCTTCGTGGCGACTTTGGCATGTCCATCGTCCACCAAGGAGTGACCGTCGGTTCCATTATCAAAACAGCAGTCCCCGTCGACTTCGAGCTGATCTTCCTCTCTCAGTTAGTGGCCATCGCATTGGCCATCCCCATGGCCCTGAAGGCCTCGCGCCGACCGAACCGCCTCTTTGACCGCATCAGCAACGTCAGCTCTTTCGTGATTTGGTCGATTCCGTCGTATGTCATCATCATTTTCCTGCTCGAGCTTGTGTCGGTGCAGTGGAACGTCGGACACACCGGTCCCGGCTCGTACGTCGGAATCTCCCTGTCGAGTTGGCAGCAGACCAGTCAGAACCTGATGTCCATGCTGATTCCGATAGTCACGCTGGCCATCGGTTCTTTCGTCAGCTATTTCCGCGTACTTCGGTCCGAGCTCATCGGCACCCTTCAAGAGGACTTCGTCACGATGGCTCGCTCAAAGGGTATGACGACTCGTCGCGTGATGTGGCGCCACGCTCTGCGACCTTCCTCCGTGGCCTTCGTCATGACGGCAGGTATCAACATCGGATCACTCGTCGCCGGCGGATTTGTCGTCCAGTTCATGATGCAGATGCCCGGACTCGGTTACAACCTCGTCAATAGCATCACCGAGCAGGACTATCCGGTGCTGCAGGGAATTGCTTTTGTCGTCGCCGTCAGCATCGTCCTCGTGACTTTCCTGGCCGACTCCCTTGCTCGACTACTAGACCCAAGGATTTCTAATGGACGTCGGTAATAAGTCAGTAGAGGTCACCGCGGAGACCGTGGTGACCAAGAAGCTCGGGCCAGTCTTTTGGATTTGCGCCATCTGGATTGCTATCACCGTCCTCGCGGCAATTGTGGCGCCATGGATCGGACTGCCCAGTCCTACGGTCGTTGACTACAACAATTTCTCGATGAACGGTCCGATGAGCGCTGCTCACTGGTTTGGCACCAATGATGGCGGCCAGGACATCTTTGCGCGAGTCGTCTACGGTGCACGCATATCCCTCGAGGTGAGCTTTGGCTCGATGTTGCTGGCCAGCCTTGTTGGTGGCACCGCGGCGATATTCGCTGCGTACAAGGGCGGCATTCTCGACACCATCTCCAATGCGCTAATGACGCTCATTTTGGCCTTCCCGGCCGCGCTCGCGGTCATCGCCATTTTGAGCTTCTGGATGCCCACGACGCCGTTCAAGTTGATCCTTATCGTCGGCATCTCGGGCATTCCCCTGATTTTCCGGGTAGTGCGTGGCGCCACGCTGGCGGCCGCTCGTAAGGAATACGTTTTGGCGGCCCACGTGCAGGGGGCGAAAACTCCCCGAATCATCTTCAAGGAAATCATCCCCGCCGTCTGGCCCACCGCCGTCGCCTTCTTCATTCTCGGTGTGGCGTCAGTCATCATGCTGGAAGGCGCCTTGGCCTTTTTGGGCCTCTCGGTGCAATCTCCGGCGTTCTCATGGGGCACGCTCCTCAATGACGCTCGCCAAAAGATCTATCCGCCGAACCAAAACTTCAACATGCTGATTTGGCCTTGCCTGGACATGGTGCTCTTCCTCGTGAGCCTGAACTTCATTGGCGATCGTCTTCGTTCCTACTTTGACGTCACGGAAGGAAAGCTATGAAATCGCCCCTCCTGGTGGTCTCGGATCTTCACACCACTTTCGAGACACCTCGCGGACCCCTTCCGGCAGTTCGCGGCGTGTCATTCTCGGTCGCAGAGAACCAAACAGTTGGCATCGTTGGAGAATCAGGTTCCGGTAAGACGGTTTTGGCGCGAACCGTGATGGGCCTCCAACCCATTCGCGGTGTGACATTGTCGGGATCAGTTCTCCTCAACGGGAAGGAAATCGTCAATCGTCCGCATGACGAATTGCGGCACATGTGGGGCAGCGAAGTGGCCATGATTTTCCAAGACCCCATGACCAGCCTTAACCCGGTGCGACGGATTGGCGATCAGATAGCCGAGAGCCTGCAAGTGGGGATCGGCATCAAGCGCAAGGAAGCCCGTGCGCGTGCGCTGGAACTCCTTGTCCAAGTAGGTATCCCCTCCCCGGAGGACCGTTTTGATGCCTATCCCAGCCAGCTTTCCGGTGGCATGCGCCAACGAGTGGTGATTGCGTCAGCGTTGTCATGCAACCCTAAGCTCGTACTTGCCGACGAACCGACGACGGGCCTCGATGTCACCATCCAGGCGCAGATTCTCGACCTCCTCGACAAGATGAAGGCCGAACGCAAGATGAGCACGATTTTGGTCACCCACGACCTCGGGGTCGTCGCCACCCGAACCGACCACATCTACGTGATGTACGCCGGACGCATTGTGGAATCGTTGCCGACCGCCGACCTCCACGCACACCACCGCCACCCGTACACGGCGGCTCTGCTGAATTCGACGCCGCGCATCGAGAACAAGAGCCACACTCGACTGACGGCAATTCCGGGATCGCCACCGAACCTGCTGAAACCTCTGACGGGCTGCGCCTTCGCGGCTCGTTGCTCGTTCGCCACCGACCTCTGTCGTAATCAGACGCCCGAATTGCGACGCGACGGTGGCGCTAGCGAATTTGCGTGCTTTAACCCGGTGGGAGTGAACGCCTGATGACTATCCAATCAAAGCCCATTCTGTCCGTACAGAACCTCCAGGTCACGTTCGGCCGCGGCAAGAAAGCCGTTCAGGCGGTCGCCGGAATCTCCTTTGACATCTACCCTGGCGAAACGCTCGGCCTTGTTGGAGAATCCGGTTGTGGAAAGTCGACGACCGGACGCGCCATCATGCAGATTGAAAAGCCCAGTGGCGGACACGTCAAGCTGGGCGACATCGACCTCATCAGCAGCGCCCCCAAGGAGGCTCGACGCCTTCGCACCCGCCTGCAGATGATCTTCCAGGATCCCATCAGCAGCCTCAACCCTCGTCGTAAGGTCCGCGACATCGTGGCGGAGCCCCTCGATTACTGGAAGGTAGTCACTGGCGACGAGCGTGCAGCCAAGGTCGACGACCTCCTTCGCAAGGTCGGCATCGACCCCGCAGTTTTTGGACACCGCTACGCGCGCCAGTTCTCCGGTGGGCAGTGCCAACGCATTTCTATCGCCCGCGCTTTGGCGATGAATCCAGAAGTGCTTATCTGCGACGAAGTGGTCAGCGCCCTTGACGTCTCCGTTCAAGCTCAGATTCTCAACCTTCTCGAGGATTTGAAGGCGGAATACGGCTTGTCGCTCCTCTTCATTGCCCACGACCTGGCCGTGGTGAAGAACATTGCCGATCGCGTGGCCGTGATGTATCTCGGGAAAATCGTCGAGATTGGTGGTTCTGACGAAATGTATGAAGCGCCGCACCACCCGTACACGGATCTCTTGTTGAGCGCCGTGGTCGATATTGACCCCAGCAAGAAGCACGAGCGAAAGGTCCTTCAGGGCGAGCCGCCGTCTCCTAGCAACCCTCCGTCAGGATGCCGTTTCAGAACTCGCTGTCCTTTCGCCACGGAACTATGCGCATCCACCGAGCCCGAGATGAGCGAGATCGCGCCGGGTCGCTTTGTGGCGTGCCATTACCCGTTGAACGTCACCAAGTAGCCGTCAGCAACAAAACCCCGGCACCTCACGGTGCCGGGGTTTTGTCGTCTGCGAGATGCGGGGCGTTGCTTACGCCTCGGTCGCCTCGGCGGCCTCGGCAGTGTCGCCGTCAGCGGGCTTGACCTGCTCGGTGGCGTACTCGGCCCATGCGGCCTGCGCTTCCGTCTCAGGAGTGAACTCGCTGTAGTCAAAGCCAATGAAGTTACCTTCAGCGTCGTAGTTGTGCGCACCAAAGGCGTCGCGGTACTCGGCGGCAACTTCGCCACCCTCGACGGCCTGGATAATGGACAACGAGATGCGGCGGCGAGCGGTGTCGAGTTCAATGATCTTGACCCACAGCTCTTCGCCCGCGCTGACAACCTGCTCCGGCGACTCCACGTGGTGGGTAGCCATTTCGGAGATGTGCACGAGGCCTTCGATGCCGTCGCCCACCTGGACGAACGCGCCGAAAGGCACAATCTTGGTGATACGACCGTAGACCAACTGGCCCACCGCGTGACCCTCGGCAAAAACCTGCCAGGGGTCCATCTGGGTGGCCTTGAGAGAAAGGCTGATGCGTTCCTTCGAGTAGTCCACATCGAGAACTTCGACGTCGACCTCGTCACCCACGGTGACGACTTCATTCGGGTGCTCGATGTGCTTCCACGAGAGCTCGGAGACGTGGATGAGGCCATCCATGCCGCCCAGGTCCACGAAGGCACCAAAGTTCACCACGCTGGAAATCACGCCGCGACGACGTTCTCCCGGCTTGAGGTTGTTGAGGAAGTCGCCACGCTGTTCCTTCTGCGACTCTTCGAGCCAGGCGCGACGCGACAGCACGACGTTGTTGCGGTTGCGGTCGAGTTCGATGATCTTGGCTTCGACGGTCTTGCCGATGTAGGGCTGCAGTTCGCGAACGCGGCGCAGTTCCACCAACGAGGCGGGGAGGAATCCACGAAGACCGATGTCGACGATAAGACCACCCTTGACCACTTCGATAACGGTTCCGGAGACGACTTCGTCCTTCTCCTTCGACTTCTCGATCTGGGCCCAGGCCTTCTCGTACTGAGCGCGCTTCTTGGACAGGACGAGGCGTCCTTCCTTGTCTTCCTTCTGGAGGACGAGCGCTTCGATGGACTCACCCAGCGACACGATGTCGGCGGGGTTGACGTCATTGCGAATGGACAGTTCACGCGCCGGAATGACACCCTCGGACTTAAAGCCGATGTCGAGGAGGACTTCGTCGTGGTCAATCTTCACCACGGTGCCGGTGACAAGGTCGCCGTCTTCAAATTCCAAAATGGTGTCGCCGACGACGGTGGTCAGGTCAATGCCCGCCATGTTGTCTTCGGTGATTTGGCGGGGAACATAATTACCCTCAGCATCAAAAGTGCCGAACTGGGTATTAAGAAGCGGAAGAGTCGCTTCGGACATAGGGATACTCGATTGTGACTCACCGGGGTCGGGTTGGGGACACGACGAGGTCATCCGGTGCTGACCCGAGGGGAAATGCTAGCAGGGCTAGCCCTTTGCGCTCGCCCAACTGTCGCCAACGGCGAGGGACACTTCGAGGGGCACATCCATGGAGGTCACTTCAGTTAACACGCGTCGAATGATCTCCGAGGCCGTCGCCACCTCGGCGTCGGGGGCTTCAACGATCACTTCATCGTGAACTTGCAACACAATGCGACTCGCGAGGTTCCTCTCGCGAAGCTCCGCGTCCAATTGCACCAATGCGAGCTTGAAAATGTCGGCCGCCATGCCTTGGATACCCGCGTTCATCGCTTGACGCTCGGCGGCGGCCTTCTGCGGCCCCGAGGCAGTCGCCAAATCAGGGAAGGGCCGAATTCGGCCCATCGTGGTTCGCGAGAAGCCGTCGCGACGAGCGTCGGCTATCGCCTGGTCGAAATAAGCCGACAAGGCGGGGAAACCGGCGAAGTACTGATCCATGATCACCTTCGCCTCCCCCACCGAAATGGATAGTCGTTGGCTGAGGCCATAGGCCTCCATACCGTACGCCAGTCCGTACGAGACCGCCTTGGCCTGCTCGCGTTGAGCGGGTGCCACCTCGGTGGGGTCGCAATGAAAAACGGTGGCCGCAATGCGGCGGTGCACGTCTTCGCCCGAGGCAAAGGCCGCCACGAGGCCAGGGTCGTGCGACAAGTGGGCGAGCACGCGAAGCTCAATCTGGTTGTAGTCCGACACGATGAATTGACAACCCGGCGACGGAACGAAGGCGTAGCGGAACTTTCGCCCCTCCTGAGTGCGCACCGGGATGTTGTGCAAATTCGGATTATCCGAACTGAGACGTCCGGTTCGCGCAACCATTTGGTTGAAACGTGCATGAATGCGACCATCGGGACCCATCGCATCTATCAACGCGGTGCCATAGGTTCCTCGCAATTTGTCCACTTCTCGAAATCTCATGATGAGTGGAACAATGGGGTGATGAGAACTGATGGCCTCCAACGAGGCGGCGTCAGTCGAAAAGCCGGACTTGATCTTCTTCGTCGGTGGGAGTTGCAACTCCTCAAAGAGCACCACCTGCAACTGAGCGGGCGAATTCACTTTGAAGGGGTGACCGGCCATCTCTTGAATCTGAGCGTCCAGCTGTTCGACTTCTCGCTGCAGTTCGACGGAGATAGAGCCCAAGATCTCTCGATCAACGCCAATTCCCACGGCTTCCATATCGGCCAAGACGCCGACCAGCGGGCGGTCGATGGTCTCGTAGATATTCGTTAATCCGGCCGACGCCACTTCCGCGGCGAGCGCAATTCGAAGCAGTGGCAGTGCACCCGCCAGCTCGAGGAGATAGGTGCTCGACGGACCGTCGAAGAGCGACGCCGTCGGTGGCTCCAGATGGATTCCCACGTATTGCCGTGCCACCGTTTCCAGTCGATAGTCCCCCGCCACCGGATCCACTAGATAGGCCATGACCGCGGTGTCATCACTCCACCGCACGCGATCGCCGTCTTCGCTGGCGGCGCGAATCAGTTCCTTCAGATCGTGACCCCACCACGTGGCGTCGGGAGCGAGCGAGCGCAGCTCGCGCCAGGTTCCGTTGACGGCATCTCCACGAGGCGTGACGGCAATCGCACTCTCGGCCGAGCCCACGACGAGCATTTCGGCCGTCGGGGCGAAACGGCTCTCATCGACCAGCGTCGCAGCCTGACTCGTGACCGGCGCCGGAGCCGAGCCACCCGCGGGCTCACCGAAGAGGCCCTCGTTCAGCACCTTCTCGAAACGGTTGCGTAAGGAATGCATCTCAAATCGGTCAAAAAATGACGCGATATCGGAACGAGACCATCCGCCAAGATGAAAATCCTTGGGATCGGTATCAATGGGAACATCTCGCACCAGAGTCATCAAGGTGACGTTGTGGCGCACAAGGTCAGCAGACGCATCCATGTTCTCACGCAACTTCGGTGTCATGGTCGCCGTATTCGCGAGAATTTCTTCAATGTCGCGATATTGAGCTAACAACTTCGCCGCCGTCTTTTCACCCACTCCGGGCACGCCGGGCAGATTGTCCGACGTGTCACCCCGCATGGCTGCAAATTGCGGATAACGAGCGGGCTCAACGCCGCAACGTTCAAAGATGCCAGCCTCGTCGTACAGGTCGTAATCCGACACCCCACGCTTGTTGTACAGCACGCGGATGTACGGGTCCTCAACGAGTTGAAAAGAGTCGCGGTCACCAGTCACCACGATCGTCGGAATCTTCTCGTCGCGACCCCAACACGCCAGGGTCGCCAACACGTCATCGGCTTCGTATCCGGGAATCCCCACCACGGGAATCGCCAAGACGTCGCACAAATCTCTGATTAATCCGAACTGGTGCTCTAAATCATCAGGGGTCGCATCGCGTCCACCCTTGTAATCATCAATTAGTTGATTGCGAAATGATCCACCCGGCAAATCGAAGGCCACGACCAACGCACGGGGGTGGTGATTTCGGACCAGTGCGAGCAGCATCGACGCGAAACCTTGAACCGCGTTCGTGGCGAGGCCCGTCGAGGTTCGTATTTCTGGTGATAGGGCAAAGAAAGCGCGAAAGGCCATGGACATTCCGTCCAACAGCAGTAAGGGGCGCTGGTCGTCAGCCGACATCATCACCGCGCAAAATGAGCACGGCAACGTCGCGCATCCGTGACCTGGACCTCATGGCCGTCTGCTGAATGAAATCGAACGCTTCGGGCTCGGTCATGTCGCGCGCGTCCATCAAGAAGAGCTTGGCCTGTTGCACCAAGTCACGCGTCTCCAGTTTGTCGTCCACGGAACCCAAGACCTCCGTGGTGGACTGGCCCGAGACAATCGCGGCCAATTTGGGGAGAATTTCCGACGCGCGGAAAGGCTTGACCAAATAGGCGGTGACTCCCGCATCGCGAGCGGTCTCGATCAAGTCGCGCTGTGAAAAAGCGGTCAAAATAACCACTTTGGTCGACGTGTCATTGACCTCTTCTGCCACCGTCAGACCATCAACCTGGGGCATTTTGATATCGACGAGCGCCAGTTCGGGCTGGAGCTCGCGAATCAACTGAATCGCCTCCGCGCCGTCGGCGGCTTCGCCCACCACCTCGTAACCGGCGTCTTCTAGTAGTTCCTTGAGGTCGAGACGGATAATCGACTCATCATCAGCAATAACTACGCGTGTCATACGACCTCCCTGCGCACAGTCTGCCAGCCGAACGCCCTAGGCAATGCGAATGACATCCCCCCTTGGCTCGGGCCGTGGCGCGTGGTGACCGCCACCCACGTCACTGGGTCCCAGGGCAAACTGCGTGGCGAATGCGTGCATCCATCGCTTCGCCCACGGAGACTCGAAGAACCCGCCGAGATAGACGTCCAGCCCCCTCTCCTGCGCGTCAACAATGAGACGCGACGCCATCGCGAAGCCCCCGGCCCGTTCGACCTTGACACACACCCCCGTGGCGCTGCGATACTTCGCCGCGTGGCGCACATCAGTAACGGTGCGAATTGATTCGTCAAGATAGATCGGGATTCCGGCCTCAACTAATGGCACGGACGAATTCCAGTCGCCTGGACGTACGGGTTGCTCGACGCCGCGTAGTTGCCCCTCGTGCAGAGCGGATAACCAGGATTCAATGGTGTTGCGATCGACCACTTCGCCATTGACATCAAGAATCACCGTGTCAGCGGACTTCGCCAGCAACGCGATGCGATCCGGTGTGATCCACGGCGCCACCTTGATGCGTAGGGGTCCGGTCGCGGGTGCTTCCGCGGAAGGAGCAATGGCGGAACGCGTCACTTGAGGCAGAACGGGGTGCGACCCGCTGAAGACATCCTCCACCTCGCGCCCTTCTCGCTGCAGTACCCAGTCCAAGAGCGCCATTTCGAGAAGAGCCGCCGCTGGCCGTGCGGCATTTGACGCATCGGTGAGGTGCAGCACCGACGAGCCCTCACCACGACGACCATCGAGACGATGGGCGAGGAAGCCCCGGAGATAGGCAAGGACATCGGCTCGCGCCGGATCGAACCACACGGCACTGTCATGGGGGGCGATTTCGCCCACTCCGCGATAGCCATCCTCGATGACCTCCAAGAACAGCGAGGTGCGTTGAGAGTGCGATTGCTGCGAGGAGGAGCGTCCAGAAATTTCACGCACTTCAGTCCACGCCCGCATCTCCATGCCTGAAACTCTACGACCCTGCTAGCCTCTACAGTCCAGCCCGGATGGCGGAATGGCAGACGCGGAGGACTCAAAATCCTTTGCCTGAGAGGGCGTGTGGGTTCGAGTCCCACTCCGGGCACTCCATCGCATTCCCGTTGACTATCGTCGAAGTGATGTCAACGGTCGTACTCTTTCCCGGTCAAGGTGCATTGACCGCCGCGCATGTCGACGAGATGCAGTCGATGCCGAGCTGGCCTGACACGGTCTCCACTATCGACGACGCGACCGATGGCGCACTCACGAGCTACCTGGCAGATCCCCATTCCGAACGGTTAGTGGACACCGACCGAGCACAACTCGTGACCTTTGCAATCTCCCTCGCCACGTGGACCGCGGCCAGCGCGTCCGGCATGACTGCCACGCACATGGTGGGCCACTCCCTCGGAGAATTTTCCGCATTGACGGCCGCGGGAATCTTGTCTCTCGAGGAAGGGGCTGCCCTGGTGCACCGCCGCGGTCTTGCCATGCGCCGCGCCTGTCTTCACAGTGACGGAGCGATGGCCGCCCTCATGGGCCCCGACGACAATCCTGCGCGTGCCATCGATGACCTCGACGGGGTGTGGGTTGCCAACATCAATGGACCGGCTCAGGTGGTGATCAGTGGTTACCGAGCACAAATTGACGACGTCTGCCGTGAGCCCCGCAGCTGGGGCTGGAAGCGAGCGACCCCGCTTGCCGTGGACGGAGCCTTCCACAGTCCGCTGATGGCCAGCGCTCACGGCGACCTCAATGAGGCTCTCGCAGCGGTGACCTTTCGCCACTCCCCCGTCACCGTGATCGCCAACGTCGACGGCCAGGCCGCCGCAGGCGACGAGTGGCGAGATCGTTTGTCTCACCAACTGCAATCAGCGGTCCAATTTGAAAAGTGTGTCCTGGCGCTCCCCGAGTCGGTGACCACGGCGTACGAGATGGGGCCGGGTTCCACCCTGGTCGGTCTCACGAAGAGAATCCGAACGTTCGACTCTTTGTCGCGATGGGAGAACCTGTGAGTCGTCATGTCATTATCACCGGAGCTAGTCGCGGCATAGGAAGCGACATCGCAACGGCCTTCGTGGCGGCGGGCGATACGGTCACGGCTCTCTCGCGCAGCGGCACAGCGCCCACCGGTGTTGCTCGTTCGATAGCGGTGGACCTTGCAGACCGTGAGGCCACTGATGCTGCTCTGAGCGATGCCATCGACCAGTCGGGGCCTCCGGCGGTGCTGGTGGCTAATGCCGGTATCACCCGCGACAATCTCGCGCTGCGCATGAGTGATGACGACTGGGACGATGTCATCGAGACCAATCTCACGTCGGTATTTCGCGCCACTCGGCGGGTTCTCAAGCCCATGATTCGCGAGAGGTCTGGACGCATCATCTTCATTTCGTCCGTCAGTCCGTTTATGGGCATTCCCGGGCAAGCGAACTACGCCGCCAGCAAGGCCGGTCTCGTGGGACTCGCCCGCTCCCTGGCTCGCGAGGTGGCGTCTCGGAATATCACCGTCAACGTTGTCGCCCCGGGACTGATTTCCACTGATATGACCCAGGACCTCTCCGCCGAACTGGCCGCGCAGATCCCCCTCGGCCGGCCGGGCCGCGGCGCTGACGTCGCTGCGGCGGTCACTTTCCTTGCCTCCGACAGCGCGTCGTACATCACGGGAGCCGTCATTCCCGTCGATGGCGGTCTCGCCATGGGATGGTAGGCGTGGTGCGAGACCTTCGGTAGATTTTGAGCAGGAGGAGTCCCATGACCCGCGAAGAAGCATTTCAGAAGTTCACCGAACAGGCCGTCGACATTTTGGCGGTCGAGCCCTCGCAAATCGTGCCCGACGCCACCTTCGGTGACGATCTGGGTGCCGACAGCCTCGACCTTGTCGAGCTGGTGATGGCCCTCGAGGAAGAGTTCGACATTGAAGTCGGCGAGGACGAGCTGAAGGACATCCGCACCATCGGTGGCGCCTTCGAACTTATTTTCGCCAAGCTCTAGTGCACATCGGCAACCTTCCCTCCGGGCCCGTTGTCGGCCGCCGAGTGGCAGTGACGGGATTGGGGGCCGTGTCGTGTGCGGGACGAGGCGTGGACGCGCTTTTCGAAGCGCTCTGCTCCGGCTTTGAGCCCGAGTCGCGCGTGGTTGCCCCGTTTGACGCCTCCGATCTAGGCGGACCCAAAGAACTTCGTCGACTTGATCCTTTCTCGTTGTATGCACTCGCGGCTGCGGCTGACGCCTGGAGCCAGTCAGGATTGCCGAACACCTTTTCCGACGGCGCCTCCATCATCGCCACGGGGATTGGCGGCCTTCAGACGTTGACGGCCCAGCTGTCGGTGCTTGACACCAAGGGACCTGACCGAGTGTCGCCCTTCATGATCCCCATGATGATGCCCAATGCCGCTGCGGCTGCCGTGTCACTGCACTTTGGACTCACGGGCCCGTGCGAAACGATTACCACCGCATGTGCAGCGGGTACGCATGCCATCGGGTATGCCGCGCGACTCATCTCGCAAGGACGAGTGAGCGTGGCGGTGGCCGGTGGCGCCGAAGCGGTCATCACACCGATTGCGCGCGCCGGATTTCACAACATGACTGCCCTCTCATCAACCGGCGTGTCACGTCCGTTTGATGTCGCTCGTGACGGTTTCGTAATGGGCGAAGGTGCCGGCGTATTGGTGCTCGAGGACTGGGATCATGCCGTGGCCCGCGGCGCCACGATCTTGGCCGAAATTTCCGGAGCGGCATCGACGGCAGACGCCCACCACATCACGGCGCCCCGACCCGACGGGGATGGTGCTCTTGACTCGATGACTCGGGCGTTGGCCGATGCGGGCATCTCGGCCGCCGACATCAGCCACATCAATGCGCACGGAACGTCGACGCCGCTCAATGATGCCGCGGAAGCGGCGGCGCTCCATCAACTGTTTGGCGCCGACGTGCCACCTGTGACCTCAGTCAAGGGCTTTCTTGGGCATTCGCTGGCCGCCGCGGGAGCTCTCGAAGCAGTAGTCGCGGTGCAGTGCATCCTGCGCGGCGTTGTCACGCCCACGGCGGGAACAACTCTCATCGATCCCGAACTCGGCCTCGATGTCATTCTGGGCTCGCCTCGAAAGTTAACGAGCACTCACGTGTTGTCGAACTCGTTTGGCTTTGGCGGCCACAACGGCAGTGTCGTTATTTCGACGCCGCATCGATAGCCGACCGCAACGCTGCCACCAGCTGCCTCGTCTCGTCCGGGGTTCCGCCATTCATGATTTGGCGAACGAGCGCTGAACCCACGATGGCGCCATCGGCGAATTGAATCGCGGCGGCGGCATCTTGCGGAGATGAGATTCCGATGCCGACGTAGACGGGCAGGTCGCTCGTCTCTCTTATCACGGAGCACACCTGTTGCGCCAGCCCCACGCCCTGCGCCTTACCCGTGACCGACATACTTGCGGCGGCATAGGCAAAGCCATGGCAGTGCGTCGCAATGATGTGGGCGCGCTGTGGCGACGTGGAGGGAGCAAAAATTCTGATGGGCGCCAAATCGTGCGCGAGAAGGATGGGGTCGATATCACGAGACTCTTCTGGCGGAAGGTCCGGCAAAATGACTCCGGTGATGGCCGCATTCTGCAGCGCCGCGGAGATTGGCTCCCAGCCCTGACGGTGCAAGACATTGGCGTACGTCATCAGGACCTGCGGAATTCCGAGCGAGCGAGTAGACAACTCGGCCAAGGCGCTGACCAAAGTCGTTCCGGCCTCAAGGGCCTTGGTTGCCGCCTGCTGGATGACCACTCCATCCATGATCGGATCAGAAAAAGGAGCACCAATTTCCACCAGATCGGCACCACCATCGGCCGCCGCCGCAACGTGGTCAAGCCAATTGGGCACGACTCCGGCCATGAGGTAGATGGCGAGCGCCTTGCGCCCGTCGTCACGGATGGATCGAAGTGCAGTTTCGAGCGTGCTCATCAGCGGGCCGCCAACACTTCGCGAATCTGAGCGACATCCTTGTCGCCTCGACCCGACAAGTTCACCAGCACACGACTCCCACGCGGCAGTTCGCGACCTGCCTCACGAAGGACGTACGCGATGGCGTGGGCCGACTCCAACGCGGGGATGATTCCCTCGAGCTGGCTGAGCTTGACCACGGCATCGAGGACTTCATCGTCGTGGGCCGTGGAGTAATCGGCTCGCCCGGTCGATGACCATGCCGCGTGCTCGGGGCCCACGCCCGGGTAATCGAGGCCGGCGCTGATGGAATGCGCTTCGATGATTTGGCCATCCGCGTCATCAAGGATGTAGGTACGCATTCCGTGCAGGATTCCGGGCTTGCCGTTCGAGACGGCCGCTCCACCCGCCGCCTCCACGCCCACCAACTTGACCGATGCATCCTTTTCGAAACCACTGAAAATTCCGGCGGCATTGGAGCCGCCGCCGACGCACGCGATGACCACATCGGGCAATCCGCCCGCGATGTCGAGCATCTGGCGGCGAGATTCAACGCCGATGACCGACTGGAAGGTGCGAACCATTTCGGGAAAGGGGTGCGGTCCCATCACCGATCCGAGGCAATAGTGCGTGTCGTCAACACAGGTCACCCACTCGCGCATCGCCTCATTGACCGCATCTTTCAACGTCTTCGAGCCACTCAGCACCGGTACGACGGTGGCACCGAGAAGTTCCATACGAAACACGTTCAGTGACTGGCGAATCGTGTCGACCTCGCCCATGAACACGGTGCATTCCAAACCGAAGCGAGCCGCGGCGGTGGCCGATGCGACGCCGTGTTGGCCCGCACCGGTCTCCGCAATCATGCGCTTTTTGCCCATGCGCGCGGTGAGCAGAGCTTGTCCCACGACGTTGTTGATCTTGTGCGAACCCGTGTGCGCAAGGTCCTCGCGCTTAAGCCACACTTCGAGGCCCGTCTCTTGCGACAAGCGCGCGCAGTAGGAAATGGGAGTCGGCCTGCCACCGAACTCCGCCAAGACGTGGGAGAACTCGTCGCGGAATTCCTGATCCGACCAGGCGTCGTGAAACGCAACTGATAATTCCGCGCAAGCGCCCATCAGGGCTTCAGGAACGTACTGTCCACCAAACTCTCCGAAGTGACCGTGAGCTAAGTCCATTGAACGTCTCCACTTTCCCGTTGAGCAAAGGCAGCCGTGGCCGCGCGAACGAATTCAGACACCAACGCAGGATCCTTCTGGCCGGGGGAACTCTCCACGCCCGACGAGACATCTACTCCGTTGATGGGATACCGAGTAATCACCTCTGTGACGGTAGCGGGAGTTAAGCCGCCTGCGGCAATCACCGGGAGGTGCCAAGTGCGCGCCAATAGTGGCGCGAAATCCACTCGTTGCCCACTTCCTGGTTCAGCCCCATCCAGCAGAAGTGCCGCCAATCCGTCGACATCGAAATCGACTGCATGAGGTGACGACGCCTCGAGAGCCTTGACTACTGTCACGCCTTCCGAGATCAAGACGGAGACGTCCTCGAGTGATTCCGTGCCGTGCAGCTGCACCACATCGGGGCGAACCTCGGCTATCACTTGCCTAATGCGAGACAGGTCCGACCCTCGAAATACGCAATACACATCGGCTCGTCCACGGACTTCGTCGGCAATCTGCCGCGCGGTCAATGGCGACACCTGTCGACGTGACTCGTCCAGCACCAGGCCAATCGCGGTCGCGCCTGCGTCGACAACCATCGTCGCGTTCTCCACAGTCGTTAGTCCGCAAATCTTGACCACCGGCCACTGACGCATGGGCGTTTCCTACTTCGGCTTTCGGATGGAGCTCATTGCGCCCAGCAGATCAGGCAGTCCATCTCCCGCTCGCATTAAAGCCTCACCAACCAATACGGCATCGAAACCGTTATCCGCCGCATTTTGGACGTCGCCCACTGTCTTCAATCCCGACTCGCAGACAAAGAGTGCGTTACTGCGTGCCTCGGAGCGAACCATTGCCGCACGCTGTGAATCAATCGTGAATGTGTGCAGGTCGCGTTGATTGACGCCTATGAGGGCGGCGTCTACCGCTTCCACCCGACGCAACTCGTTCACGTCGTGAACTTCGAAGAGGGGCAGAAGACCGGTTTTCACGGCCAATTGGGAGAGATCTGTCAGTTCGCCATCAGTCAAAATGGTGGCAATCAGCAGCACAATGTTCGCGCCATTGTCCGCCGCGTCGAGAACATCGTTTTCGCACACCGTGAAGTCTTTTCTCAGGACTGCGACGCGCCCCTCAGCGACGGCGGTCACCTGACGAAGATCGTCCAACGAGCCCCCAAAATGAGGTCCATCTGTAAGGACACTGATGGCCGCCGCGCCATTGTCGATGTAGCGACTCGCTTGCTCGTCCGGCTGAATGTCAGCGATAACACCTGCGGATGGACTTTGCTTCTTCACTTCCGCGATGACCGAAATGGTCTCCTTCTCGAATGCAGCCCTCGCCTCGAGACGTGGTGCCCGCACCTCGCGCTCCACCCACGCGCGACCATCGGCCGACGCGCGCGCCCGGTGAAACTCGGCAATGCGGTCGAGGTAGGTCGCCATATCGCGAGCGTACCGTTAAGTAATCGCTGACCACGCCGGGCAGGTTGCGAGGTCGACAGACCGTCGAGCAACCACGTACAAGTCTCCCAGCGCAAAACTGTTCACTACGTCACCGCCACCATTGGCATCCAGCCATGCTTGAACGGCGCCATGGTCTCCCTTGCCGTGACGATGCACGAGGGGCGCCACCACACCTCGAGAATCTGCTCGCTCCACCATTTCTTGACCCGGGTAGCAGCCACGGTTCAGCACCACCGAGGCATCAAAAAATCGCCGCTCCAGGCCCGAGGCGAGAAGTCCGTTGCCGAGGACGTCGGCGGTCGGCGCGCTGACGCGAAGCAGCTGGTCGTCGTCCCACTGCTCGTCGACCACTCGTTCATCGGTCGCGGCCACGCGGATGCGAAAGCGCCGAAGCCGTTGCTCGACGCTCTCCGCGAGCGCGGCGGGAGCGCTGAGGATGACGTCGTCGCCAAAGGCGTCCAGCCACAACCACGACACCATGACCCCTCGAGGATCAAGGAGAAGGGCGAATCGACCCCCCGACCGCGGCACCGGTGCCGAGATCTGCCCCGACAGGTATTCGTGAACGTCCGAGCCGCTCCATCGCCAGCGAGCGAGCTCAACCATGACGCTGGACGCTTCGAACTGCTTGCACGACAGCGGCAGCCTTAGTCGCACACTCGTCGTCTTCACCCTGGGGTGATGAGTCCCACACAATTCCCGCGCCCGCTCGCACGACACCGCGACCATCCGCATTGATGATCAAGGTGCGAATACAGATGGCCGCGTCCAAATTCCCTCGCGTGTCGCCATACCCAACGACACCGCCATACAGGCCACGAGACGACGATTCGAGCTCGGTGATGATTTCCATCGCTCGTACCTTCGGGGCGCCGCTCAAGGTCCCCGCCGGAAAGGTGGCGCGCAGGGCGTCAACCGACGTGACGTCGTCTCTCAGCTCGCCGCTGACGGAGCTCGTCATGTGCATGATGTGCGAGTACATCTCAATCGTCATGAGTTCATCGACCGACACGGTGCCATATCTAGAGACTCGTCCCAAATCGTTTCGGCCGAGGTCGACCAACATCACGTGTTCGGCCACCTCTTTCGGGTCCTCGCGCAGCTCACTGGCGAGGCGGCGAGAGACTTCGTCATCTTCCGACCGAGGGCGTGACCCCGCAATGGGACGCGTAGACACATGCCGACCCTTGACGGTAACGAGGGCTTCCGGAGACGAACCGCACAAGGTCACGGCGTCATCGGCGATGAAGTACAGATACGACGATGGGTTGGTGACCCGAAGTGCCCGATAGACCTCAAAGGGGTCCTCCACGAGGCCCACGTCAAAGGGCTGCGAGAGCACCACTTGGAAAATGTCTCCCGCAAGGATGTGCGATCTGGCGGCCTCAACAATCTCTTGAAATCTTCCCACCGGCAAGGCGCTCTCGGGACGATGGGAGCCGCGAACGGGCATGGCACTCGCGCGGGCCACGTGAGCGTCTTCGAGACGCGAGACCAATTCTTCGAGGCGACGAACGGCGCCATCAAAGTCAGCAGTGTGGTGCGTCACCACCGTGACGCTCTGGCGCCAATGATCGAAGATGGCGACATCGCCCAGACGGATGATCAGAGCATCCGGAACGTCGTCAGTGTTGGCCTTTCGAGGGGGCAACTTTTCGAGGAAACGAACGCTCTCCCAACCCAACGCGTAGACCGCGCCGGACAACAACGGGATCTCAGTCGAGACGGGTCCCACGATGGCGGCCGTTGAGTGAGGATCAAGCGCGGCTTCTAGCGTTGCAAATGGATCGTCGGCAATGATCTCCACGCTCCCCCGTACCGACACCACCGCGTCGCGCCACGTGGCGACGCCGAGGTGATTGAGGCCAACGAAGGAATAGCGACCGAATCGACGACCCTCGTCAACCGACTCCAGCAGAAATCCCTGGCCAGAGCCCACTAGACGCTGGAAGGCACCCACCGGAGTGACATCATCAAGTCGCAGTTCGAATCCGAGGGGCACCACGGATGAAGTTGCGCGCAAGGCATTGAATGTCTCTCGATAAGCCTCGAGTTCCGATGGCAGATGGACGCTCATAGGTACAGCCCCGCTCCGGGCTCCACCGCGGTTTTCGCCACGGCGTGTAGGTCACGCTCTCGAAGAAGCACGAGCTCCTCGCCGTCGACCTCTACTTCGTACTGGTCTTCTGACGAGAACAAAACTCTCTGCCCCGCGCTCACCGCTCGTACGTGCGGCCCCACCGCAATGACGGTCGCCCACGTCAACCGTTTGGCAATCTGCGCGGTGGCGGGAATCAGTATTCCCGCTCGGCTGCGACGCTCACCTTCGCTTCCGTCCATTTTGACGAGGACTCGGTCAAACAAAACGGAGAGTGTTGCGGCGACGCCAATATCAGTTGTGCTCACGGGGTCAAGTTACCCGAGTGATTCTCTCGATGCCGACGTCTGCTAAGACACATGCGTGTCCGGAGAGATTTCAACGATTGTGACGACTCTTCGAGACGTCAAGGAGCGCATCACCGCCGAGGTTGACCAGTCAACCGACACCGGGGGCGATGTCTACCGTGAACTCGTGAACGCCGAACGAACGATCGGTCGCCTCCTGCGATCCCTCGAGCGCGTCGAGCGGCAAAGCGGGGGGCACCGCTAAACGTGGCCTGGCGCGAATCAATTGTCCTCACGCCGTCTGAGCGCCGGGACATTCTCGACCTCTGCCTGACCTGGGATGACCTGCTTGGTCGCGAGTCCATTGACGAAACCCGACGACGTCGCGTCCAACACAACAGTCCCGGGGGGCATTGGTTAAACGTCGAAGGCGACCGAGTGATTGGGTACGCGGGAGCTCTCTCCCATCAAGGAGCCGAAGTGGAGATGCTCGGTGGGCAATTCGACGCCACTTTGGCTGCCGCCATCCGTCGTGACCGGTCGGTCGTTCGCTGGTGGCTTCGTGGTTCGAACCCGTATCCCGCGGACCTACGCGTCGTACGTCAACTGAATTTCATGCGTGCCGAACTGGCGACCGCCCCACGCTCAGATGCCCGAGAGGGTCTGCGCCGCATCAACCTCGGTCGAGACGTCGATGCGTGGATTGCGCACAACAACGCCAGTTTTGCGAACCACCCCGAACAAGGGTCGTGGACCAAGGAAGACTTCGAAGCGCGTGCACAAGAACCTTGGTTTGACCCTTCGGCTTTCTTGCTGTGGGAGGTCGACGACGACATCGCCGCCTCGTGCTGGATCAAGTTTCACGAGCTCGCCGCGGAGCGAGTCGGCGAGATTTACGTGTTTTCGGTTGACCCCCAAGTACAAGGGCAGGGCTGGGGTCACCGGATGCTCGATGCCGGACTCGCCGCCATCTCAGACCGTGGCGTGCACCACGCGGTCCTGTACGTCGATGCGGACAATCTCGCCGCCACCGCTTTATACGAATCGGCCGGTTTCACGACCCGGCGTCAAGATCTCTTGCTGCAGATTCCCTAACCGATGAGGCGACCCACGCCGTAGGTCACCCCAGCGGCCAAGGTGGTCACCAACAGCTGCCGCACGGCGGTTCGCACGGGTCCTCTACCCGAGAAAATTCCGGTCACGGCACCCACCGCCAACGACGCGGCGCCACCCAGAGCGATGGAGAGCCAAATCGACCACGAGAAGGGCCAAAACCACGGGAACAAAGGAACGAGCGCCCCGAGGCTGAACGCGATAAAGGAACTCGATGCCGCGCGCCAACTCGAGCCAATGGCGCTCGGGTCCATGCCCAACTCCTCACGAGCATGCAACCGTAGCGCCGCTTCGGGATTCGCCATGACTTCGCTGGCCATCAGGCGTGCCGTCGAATCGCTGATCCCCTGTTTCAGGAAAACGTCAATAAGTTCCTGAAATTCATCCTCGGGGGACTCCGCGATCGACTTGCGCTCAACCTCGATTTCCTTTTCGAAGAGTTCGCGTTGAGCGGTCATCGAAATGTACTCACCCGTGGCCATCGAGAATCCACCCGCCACGAGTCCGGCAAGACCAGCCAAACGAACAGTGGCCGGATGCGGGTTCGCACCGGCGAAGCCCAAAATCAGTGACAAGTTCGTCACGAGACCATCGCTGACCCCAAAAACCGCGGCTCGGACCCAGCCATCGGAGAGATTGCGGTGGTGTTCTTCGTGGCCGGCGCTCATGTGACGAATCTTAGGGGTGCCGGCCACCCACCATTAGGGTGGCTTCCAAAGGAGTCACTATGCCCACTGTCTTTGCTTCCATTGACGAGATGCGCGGCGCCATTGGCCAGCACCTTGGATATTCGAATTACATCACCGTTACCCAAGAGCAGGTAAATCTTTTCGCGGATGCCACCGGTGACCACCAGTGGATTCACGTGGACCCCGAGCGCGCGAAGTCGGGTCCTTTCGGTGGCCCGATTGCCCACGGTTACCTCACCTTGTCACTGATTCCCGTCCTCCTCTCTCAGGTCGTGCGAACCGAGGGTGTTGCGATGGGGGTCAATTACGGCACCAACAAGGTTCGTTTCCCCTCGCCGGTCCCGGTGGGCTCGGAGATTCGTGCCGGGGCCTCATTGGCATCGGTGGAAGACGTGGCCGGGGGCGTGCAGGTGTGCATGGATGTCACCATCGAAGTGAAAGACGCACCCAAGCCGTCTTGCGTCGCCCAAGTCGTCTTCCGCTACTACCTCTAAGTCAATGACCGCATCCCTACCCGTGGGCGAGGACAAGACTCGCCGCGTTCGCGCCATGTTCGACACCATTGCGCCACGCTACGAATTCGTCAACCACATCATGACCTTCGGGCTCGATCGGCGCTGGCGCCGCCGCTGCGTTCGCGACATGTTCCTACCCCCGAAGTCTCGAATCCTGGACGTGGCGGCCGGTACCGGTGACTTCTGCCGCGACCTGATCGCCGCAGGACACCTTCCCGTTGCCACCGACTTAAGCTTCGGAATGCTGTCCGCCGGACATGGCGGTTATGAGGCCGTGCACGCCGATGCATCGGCGCTGCCCTTTCGAGACGCCTCGTTTGACGGATTGACCTGCGGCTACGCGCTGAGAAACTTCACTGACTTGGCAGGAACCTTTCACGAGATGGCTCGCGTCATCAGACCGGGTGGACGGCTGTCCATCATTGAAGTGGCGGAGCCGAAGGGTGGTATCTGGCGCTGGGGATTCAATCTGTGGTTCCGCCGCTGCGTTCCCCTCATCGGTGGACTTCTCTCTGATCGCGCGGCGTACAGCTACTTGCCACAATCAACGGCCTACCTGCCCGACACCGATACCTTGCGATCGATGTTGGTTGAGGCTGGCTTTTCTGGCGTCAACCACCGGATGATTCTTGGTGGCTTGTCGCAAACCTTCTCCGCGACGCGAGCGGGTTGACACCACCA
Organism: uncultured Actinomycetes bacterium; assembly: GCA_903885505.1. GTDB lineage: Bacteria > Actinomycetota > Acidimicrobiia > Acidimicrobiales > RAAP-2 > RAAP-2. Next base: position 38,672 of record CAISIU010000040.1, read on the forward strand.
TGCCCCTGAGCGATGAGATCACCGCCGTCATCGTTCACGCCGCTCGGCACGGTTGGCTCATCGCCACACCCCATCGCATCGTGGCGGGGTGGGGAGAAGCCCACGATGTGCCCCAGTACGAGGGCCACATCGGTTTCGTCTCGTCCAGCTTCGATGGCAACCTGACGGTCGTCTACCCCCTCACCACGGTGTCAATCGATGCCAGTGGTGCCCAGTACTTTGGCGCCGGCGATGCAGTCGACGACAGTGCTCATGCCCCTCTCCCGTCAATCACGGTGACCAGTAACTCGGCAGATAGCTACCGCGACCACGTCAGCGCTGCCCTTCAACGTGTCAATTCCGGCCAACTCGAAAAAATTGTTGTGGCTCGTCCTTTTGATGCCGAGAGTTCCGCACCCGTCGATGAAGGATCGGTCGCCCTGGCACTTCGCGCCATCGAACCATCAGCGACTATCTATGCCTTCCCCACCGCGTCGGGTGCGAGATTTATCGGAGCCAGTCCGGAATTGCTGCTGGAACAACGTGGTGCTCACATTCGAATGCAACCTCTCGCGGGCACGGCACCTCGAGGCCACGAAGATTCGCTTCTTGGTTCCGCTAAGGACCGACACGAGCACGCCGTCATGATTGAAAATGTGACCGAGAGGCTCGCCGAGCGCGGAATTCCGGTGACGGTGGGGCCACTCGGTTTTCGCGAGTTGTCCAGCGTGGTCCACCTGGCAACCGTTCTCACCGGAGAACTGCCACATGAACTACGAGACCCTTGCGACATCGTCTCTATCGTTCATCCCACCGCGGCGGTGGCGGGAATTCCCCTCGCTGCTGCTCGCGCCGCCATTCTCGAGCTCGAGGCCGAAAGCCGAGATATGTATGCCGGAGCGGTGGGTTGGATTCAGGGAGACGAGAACGCTCAATGGTGGGTGGCGATTCGTGGCCTGACGGTGATGGGAACGCACCTTCGATTTTGGGCTGGAGCGGGCATCGTGACCGGTTCAACACCTGACTCGGAGCTCGCCGAAACGGAACTGAAGTTCCGCAGCGTCGCAAAAATATTTCCGCTTAGCGCTTAGGCCCGAGGCCCACGAAACGACGAAGGCCCCATTTTGTGACCATCCATAACGCTTCGGTCACGATGTTGGAGGACATCTTGCTCTCGCCTTCGGTGCGATCGATGAAGGTAATCGGACGTTCGGCGATTTTCACACCGGCTCGTCGTGCGCGGTAGGTCATCTCAATCTGAAAGCCGTAGCCATCAGTAGTCACGGTTTCGTAATTCATCGCCGTCAAGGCCTCAGATCGATACACGCGATAACCGGCCGTCGAGTCCGAGACGCCGAGCTTCAACATGAACGAGGCATACCAGTTGCCACCACGCGACAGCAACAGTCGTGACGTTGACCATGAGGGAATGGCCCCACCCGGCACGTAACGCGAACCAATAACCAGCCCAAAATCCTGCGCGGCATCGATTAGTCCCGGCAAAGCCGCCGGGTCGTGAGAAAAATCGCAGTCGATTTCGACCAGCGCGTCATAATCACGTTCGAGCCCCCAGGCAAAACCAGCGCGGTAGGCCGAACCAAGACCGCCCTTGCCAGATCGGCGAAGCACCGAGATACCACCGAGGTCCTCGGCCACCTTGTCCGCCACATCGGCCGTGCCATCGGGGGACCCATCGTCTACGACCAAGATGTCGCTCGTGGGCGTCACGGCTCGGAGCGTCCGTAACATCTTTTCGATATTGCCGATTTCGTTATACGTCGGCAGGACAACGAGCACCTTCACGACGACAAGATTACCGCCGCATGATGATGGCGCAGGGTGAGATTCCGTAGAATCCATTTAGAACAGGACGATGATGACCTCGAAAAACCCCAAACGACGCATCATTCCCAAGGAATTGCGCTTCATCTTGAGCATTGGGCTCGTCTTTTTCATTTTCGAATACTTCGTGGTGCCCCAACTCACCACCGCGAGCAAATCGCTGCGGGTCTTGATTCATATCAATCCCCTATTGGCAGGTCTCGCCATTTTTCTTGAAATCTCCTCTATTTGGGCGTATGCCGAACTCACCAAGGTGGTACTCACGCCGCATTCGCCGCGCCGTCGCGACATTCTCCGCGTCAACCTGTCGAGTTTGGCGCTGGGCCACATCCTGCCGGGTGGCACCGCCACGGCGGGCGCTCTGAACTATCGCCTCTACTCAAATCTCGGCGTTCCGGCGTCAACGAATGGATTTGGTCTGGCTGTCCAAGGATCAGGATCAGCCGTGGTTCTCAATGTGATCTTTTGGGTGGCGCTCGTCGTCTCCATCCCCCTTCGCGGATTCAACCCCGCCTACGGGTTCGCGGCTCTGGCTGGGGTTTTTCTCCTGCTCATCTTCTTCGGCATCGTCATCTTGCTGACGCGTGGGCAAAAGTATGCCGAAACAGTCCTGCGGAGAACAATTGGACGAATCCCCCGGCTCGATCCCGACCGCATCACGGCACTCCTTGAATCCATCGCCGAACGAATCAATATGTTGCTGCGCACGCGAAAGATTCTCACCGCGTCACTTATCTGGGCGGCAGCCAACTGGCTGCTCGACGCGGCCAGCTTGTGGACTTTCCTGTGGGCCTTTGGCTATCCCATCAGTCCCATTGACCTGTTCGTGGCGTATGGACTCGCCAACATCTTGGCCGTCCTCCCGTTTACCCCCGGCGGACTTGGGGTGGTCGAAGGAGTCTTGATTCCGACGATTGTGGGCTTTGGCGTCCCCCACGCTCCGGCGATTTTGGCCGTCCTGCTCTATCGCCTCATCAACTTCTGGGTACCGATTCCTCTCGGGGGAATCTCGTATCTCACCTTGCGCTGGAGCGGCAAGACGCAAGCTAGTGAGTAAGGGCGCCCGCTTCGCGAATCGCCCGTTCCCGCAGAGTTCGCTGGACCGATATGCCGTCCACGGACTCCACCTTGCGCCAGCGGCGATCTGATCCCAAGGACCACGCACTGGTGTCGTCGGCCAGAGAGAGTTCCAGGGCGTCGATGACCGCCTGTCGCAGGATGACGTCTTGCACGGGAACCAGCACCTCGATGCGACGGTCAAGGTTTCGCTCCATCAAGTCCGCTGACCCAATGAAGAGCTCATAATCAGCCTCCTGCGGGTGTCCGAAAGAGTAAATCCGCGAGTGCTCAAGGAATTCGCCCACAATGGACCGAACCGTAATGTTCTCGGACAAACCGTCAACGCCCGGACGGAGGCAGCACAAGGTACGCACCACCAGTCGAACGGGTGTGCCGGCTTGGGAAGCCCGATAGAGCGCGTCGACAATCGTGGGGTCAGTCAGTCCGTTGACCTTCATCTCGATCAGGCCTTCCGATCCGCGAGCCGCTTGTCGCGCGATGCGCGCCAATATCCCCTGCCGCACCGACACCGGTGACACCAATATCCGCGAGTAGTTAGCGTGCTTCGAAAAGCCGGTCAAGAAATTGAAGAGGTCGGCGACATCGCGGGTGATTTCCTCATCACAGGTCAGCAGGCCGAAGTCTTCGTAAATCCTCGCCGTCTTCGAGTTGTAGTTACCCGTGCCAATGTGGACGTAGCGACGAATTTGATCGCCCTCACGTCGCAGCACGAGCGCCGTCTTTGAGTGCGTCTTGAATCCCATCACGCCATAGACCACGTGAACGCCGGACTCTTCGAGAGCCTTGGCCCACTCGATATTCGCCGCTTCGTCAAAACGTGCTTTCAATTCGACGAGCGCGGCCACTTGCTTACCCGCTTCGGCCGCGGCAATGAGGCTCTTCACAATGGGCGAGTCACCGGAGGTGCGATACAAGGTTTGCTTAATCCCGACGACCTGCGGGTCAGCAGCGGCCTGCTGGATGAACATTTCCACCGAGTCCGAGAAGGACTCGTAGGGGTGATGCAGAAGGACATCCCCCTCGCGAATGACCCCAAAGATGTCCCTAATCCCCTCTTCGCCTGCGAGGCGGGGCGGAGTCAGCGGCGACCAGCCAGCCGACTTCAAGTCGGGACGATCAAGGGAGAACAGTTGCCACAGGTCTCCGAGACCCAGCGGCGCCGAGGACGAGTACACCCGTGACGTCTCGAGGTCGAGCTGACCGAGCAGCAGCGACAGAAAGTCGGGGTCCATCGTGGATTCGATTTCTACGCGCAGGGCGCGACCAAAACGGCGGCGACGAAGTTCGACTTCAAGTGCGACCAGGAGGTCGTCGGCCTCGTCTTCTTCCACCGACAAGTCTGCGTTTCGAGTGACGCGGAAGATATCGGTTCGTCCGACGTCCATTCCCGGAAAAAGGCTGCCGACGTGAGCGGAGATGACCTCTTCGAGTCGAACGAACGTGGTTCCCCCCGAGATCGCTACGAAACGTGGGAGCGCCGATGGCACCTTCACACGTGCTTGACGCTCATCGCCAGTGTCGGGGTCCCGCACGGTGGTCGCCAAGTTCAGTGACAAGTTAGAAATCATGGGGAAAGGGTGTCCGGGGTCAACAGACAAAGGAGTGAGCACCGGGTAAATCAGTTCATCGAAGTAGCTCGCAACCCAGGCACGCTGGTCATCTGACAACGTGTCGTACGCCACCAGGTTCACTCCGTGCTCTGCCAATTCGGGAACCAGCCCGTCGAGGAAAATCCGATCCAGACGCTCGCTGAGCTGCGACACACGGTCTCTGATGGCGCGCAACTGGTCCTTCGGGCGCATGCCGTCCAAGGAGGGTGACTCAATCCCGGCGGCGATCTTGTCTTCGAGGCTGACCACTCTCACCTGGAAGAATTCGTCGAGCATCTCCGCAAAGATCGCAGCGAACTTACAGCGGTCCAAGATGGCGATGGAGCGATCGTCCGCGAGATCGAGGAGGCGCGCGCCAAATTCCAAGCGCGACATTTCGCGGTTCGAAAATCTTTCCGGTCCAAAGGTGAGGGGGTTCGCTGTCATAAGGGTCCTAAATGCCTACTGAACTCTAGACCTCGCCAGTACGCTCTGGGCGTGTCCATCACGGGCTTTTCTGCCTCTACGAATCAAGTTTCATCTAAACGACGCAGTGTGTTCACGCGCTTGTCAATGGTGCTCTTCGTCAACGTCATCATCGACTCTCTCTACGGGCTGTCGTGCCTCGCGACGCACGGCACCCTGGGAACCGCATTTCTCGAATTTGCGGGACCGTCACTTCTCGCGTCGCTCGTTCTCACGTGGGCGACGGCACGCTGGGCACCACATTCCTCACGACTCCTACTTCCCGCCGCCCTCTTCCTAAACGGCGTCGGCATGCTCGAAATTGCCCGCTGGAATCCAGCCCGCGCGCAGTATCAGGCCTATAGCTTCGTCGCCGCTGCGCTGGGATATATCGCTGTCTTGAAGTTTGTCCCTCGCATTCGCGAATTGGACCGGTACCGCTACCTCACGCTTCTCGGCGCAATCACCCTCATCTTGCTCCCCCTGGCCCCCGGGATCGGCCACAAGGTGGGTGGTGCTCGCTTGTGGGTCGGCGTCGGCCCGGTGTCGTTTCAACCCGTGGAGTTCGCCAAGATTCTTCTGGGAATTTTCTTCGCGTCGTATTTCGCTGCCAACAAGGAACTGCTGACGGTGCCGACGCGGCAATTCCTTGGCCGCCCCATCGTGAGCCCCGCGGTCATCGCCCCGATCTTGGCGGCCTGGGCATTTGCAATCTTGGTCCTCGGTGGCGAGAACGACATTGGATTCGCCATCTTGCTCTTTATGTTGTTCATGACCATGTTGTGGGTCACCACCGGCAAGACCTCGTACGTGCTGAGTGGCTTACTGCTCTTCGTGGTCGGTGGATTCGTCGGAAGCAAGCTGTTTTACCAAGTTCATCAACGCATAGGCGTATGGCTCGACCCGTGGTCGTCGTGGGCCTACGCGCACGGTGGTCGACAAATCCTCGAGGGTTGGTTCGCCATTGCCGCAGGCGGCTTGACCGGCACGGGCATTGGTTTGGGAAAGACCGGTCGTTGGGGTACCGAAGTCACCAGCGACATGATCTTGTCGGCTATCGGCGAAGAGTTGGGCTGGATAGGTCTGCTCTTTTTATTCCTGGGCATTCTGGTGATTGTCGGCATCGCCCTGCGAACCGCCCAAAAAGGCACGTCGGACTTCTCTCGCCTGGTTGCTCTTAGCTTGGGGGCCACCTTGGGCTACCAAACCTTCGTGATTGCCACCGGCGTGTTCCGCCTCCTGCCGCTGACGGGAATCACCGTTCCCTTCGTGGCCTATGGAGGTAGTTCCCTTGTGGCGAACTACCTCGTACTCGCGCTTCTGACGCGTCTCAGCGATGAATCTGAAGCCCCGCGCCTCGGCGGGGAAATCACGTTGCTCAGCTTCGATTAATCGAGCGGTTCGAGCAAGTCTTCCGCGACCAATATGGGCGCGGGGACGGTTTGGCGAAGCGCCAGAGCGACGCCGTCAGAGGGGCGACAAGCGATACTGAATCGGCCCTGCGCCCCCATCACGTCTACCTCCGCGAAATACACGCCATTGGAGTAGTCGAAAATACGCACGCAGATGAGGTCCGCTCGCAGGTTCTGCAAGACGGCAGTCGCAACGTCATGGGCGTTGGGCCGAGGAGCATCGATCTTGCGCCACGCGTAGGCAATGGAGTTTGCGTCCGGGAGCGCCATGTGTAACGCAAGGGGACGATACGGCGCATCAGTCTCGGTGAGGTAGACCACGGGCGAGATGTCCGGTAGGTCGAAATGAATACCCGTGACTTCCATCGGCGAAAACGCCGCGTACGACTCGATGGCTTCTGACATGGCCTCTATTTAACTCGCTTCGAGATGGAGAGCACGGCGCCTCCCGCCAAGGCGAACACGACCGCCGACGAGCCGCCGTAACTAATCAGCGGCAGGGGAATTCCGGTCACCGGCATGATCCCCAGCGTCATGCCAATGTTTTGGAAACAGCTGAAGGCAAAGAACACGAACGCGCCCATGGCGATATATCGGCCGAGAGCATCATGCGACTCTCGACTGACCCGAAACATCCGGTAGGCAATGAACGACAACAGCGCAATGAGTGCGGTGGTGCCGAGAAGACCCATCTGTTCACCGACGACCGCGAAAATGAAGTCCGTCTTGCTTTCGGGCACGTAACCCAAAGTGGTCTGGAGGCCACCGAAAAGGCCGGCTCCGGAGAACCCGCCCGCCCCGATTGCATCTTTCGAGTGAGCCACTTGATAGAGAAGCCTCAACACGTCTTGGTCATGTCCGCTGTAGTTCTGATTCACGAAGCTCGTCAGTCGAGCGACCTGGTAGGGGTGCAGAAAGCCCACGCCCACAAAAACACCCAACGACGCCACTCCCGCCGCACCCAGCACGGCCATGAACCGCGGAGGAACTCCGGCAACAATCAAAACCACCGCGACGGTCAGAATCATCAAGATCGACGTCCCGAGGTCGGGTTGGGCCAGAATCAGAAAAATGGGCACGGCAGCCATCGTCAAGATGCGCCGCACGTCATACATGGTGAGGCCCTCAGGGCGTCGCGCGCAATACGTCGACACGGCCAAAATCACCGCGATGACGGAGAACTCGGAGGGTTGCACCTGCATGAAGCCGAGGTTGTACCAACGCTGCGCGCCGAGCGACGCACTACCGAATCCGAGCACTCCGGCGAGCGCGAGGACTACCGCGATGTAGAGAGGGGTTGACACCATTTCGAATTTTCGAAAGTCCAAACGAGACACCAGAAACATCACGACAATGCCCACCACGGCCCACGTCAGTTGACGTTTGAAGTAGTACTGGGGGTTATCTCCCGCGTTAATGAGCAATTGGCGCGTCGCGGAGTAACTCATCAGGGCGCCAAACAGCGCGAGGGCCACCATGGCGACGAAGAGGGGCCGGTCGATGGCCTCCGATGGCCGGTCTAGCGTACGCGCCGATCCCCACTTCATGAGGGCCAGCCTAAAACCTTGACGTCAATCTCTTGGTCGAACCACCACTCCAACTGGAGTTTGGCCTGGAAGTACAACATAGGTAGACCATCGAGCGTCGCCCAGCCCTTCTGGGCGCACTCCTCAAGGAAAAGTGATGTCCGACCGTATGTCAGGTCAATGGCAAGGGCATCGTCGGGATCGAGCGACGACAATTCGACGCTTTCACCCTTGAGGGTGGAGCTCGTCGCGTTAATGACCCAGTCGATACCGGCGGCAACGCTCATCTCCGTCGTCAAACGAGCGCCTTGATTCCACTCCGACGCCTCGAGGGGTCGACGGGTCGCAACGGTCACCTCCGCACCATGCGCGAGAAGTGCCGCGACGCTGCTGCGTGCCGCCCCTCCCCCGCCAAGAACGAGTACCTGCGCACCGGCGGCGTCACGTCCCGTGACGGACTCCACGGCTTGAACCAGGCCTTCCCCGTCGACATTCCTGCCGACAACTTTCCCCCCACGATGAAGGACCGAATTCACGGCACCCGCTACCCGTGACGGACCATCGATGTCGTCGCACAGTGCCAGGGCCGCTTCCTTCAAAGGCGTCGTAATGCTGAGTGCGCGTTGACCATCTCCGGACAAGAAAGAGGACAGATCGACAAGTGAGGTGGTCTGGAGTCGAGTGGCATCTCCCTCGAGACCGAGGTGCTCCAAAGCCCGTTGCTGGATCGTGGGACTTAAAGAATGGGCTACCGGATCGCCCGCGACCCCCACGTGCCACACGATTAGAGCCCTCGTGAGCGTGCGAGACGCTCGTTGGCCAACTGGCCGGCGTAGGTCGTCGAGAACGCTTCATCACCTTGCTGGTTAATCACGACGAAGTACCTCCACGTGCCGGCCGGCGGATTCAGCATGGCGCGCAGCGCCGTGGCCGACGGGACGCAGGTCGGTGTCGGCGTGAGGCCAGCATGGAGGTACGTGTTGTAGGGGGACCTAATGCGCAACATTGACGTGGTGACACGCCCACCGTCTCGTCCGAGGGCGTACAGAATCGTTGAATCCATTTGCAATGAGCTGTGCGTCGCAAGTCGGTTCAAGATCACCCTCGCCACCTTGGGCATATTGTTCGCGTAATAACCCTCTTTTTCCACTATGGAGGCGGCAATAATCACTTGGTAGGCGCTCAGTCCATGCGAACGCCACTGCGCCGACAGGTCCGTCATCCCCACCGATGCCAGGGTCTCCGCAAAGGCATCGTGCATCTGCTGGGCAATCTCGTCCGGTGACGAGGCGGGGGTGACGATGTACGAACCCGTGCCCAGCAGGCCTTCGGGCGATGCTGACGCCACCCCGGGAAAAGTCAGCGCGCGAAGGCGCGATCGGAATTCGCTGGCGAAGGCTGATCCACGGTACGCAGCGAGACGATTGGCCACTTCGGCCACGGTCATGCCCGCGCGCACCTCAATGGCATCGACATTCGGTCCGTGGGCGAGCAGGTGTTCGAGGTCGGAGTAGCTCGAATGGGCCGCGATCTCGTACGAGCCGGGAAACACCGTGGGGCAACCCAGCGTCGAGCACATCGCGTGAAAGAGGAACCCGTTACTAATGGCTCCCGCGTGTTCGAACTTTCCAATGATTGTCGACATTGAATCGCCAGCATTGACCGTCACCACTACTGGCTTTCCTGGACCCGTGAAGGGGCTGACGCTATTCCATACCCATCCAGAAGCCAACAGGACGACCGTCAGGAGAGCAAGCACCGCTTTGCGAATCATTGCTGCGCCTCCAACCACGCCTCAAGGATGACGCAAGCGGCGGCCGAATCAACGCGTCGACGCTGTTCGGCTCCCGAAAACCCGGATTGGCGAAGATGCTGGCTCGCCGTCACGGTGGTCAGTCTCTCATCAATGCGCTCCACGGTTGCCGTCACCGCCGACGCAATCCGAGCCGCGAGGGCGTCGGCCTCAGCCGTACTGGCGGTCTCTCGGCCCGTCAGTGACACGGGGCGACCCACGACAATGATCTCCACGTTTTCTTCGTCCACCAGCGCGCGAGCCAGTAACTCAAGATCGCCATCGGCGGGCCATGCATCTCGTGGGAACGCGAACGTCCACTGAGAATCGCTGACGGCGACGCCGATTCGCTTGGTTCCCGGATCGAGAGCGGCTACTCGTCCCAAGGTCAGCGCAGACGCTCTCCGGCAAGACGCAACAGTTCCTCAATACCCGCGGCGTCTCGGCCTCCGGCCGTGGCGAGCTGGGGCGATCCGCCACCCCCACCCTTGACTAACGACGCAATTTCCTTGACGACGTCCACCGCGGAGACACCCTCGGCGCTGGCCACGACGACGGCCACCTTGCCATCGGGCAAGGCACTGGCGAGGCAAACGCGAGGGACACCTAAGGCCTTGAGATCGAGTGCCAGAGCGCGAATGTCATCTCCCGAATACCCATCGACACGAGCCGTGAGCACTCCCTCGTGAGCACGCTCGCGCAACTCTCCCGCCAATTGGCTGAGGGCACCTTGGCGAAGAGCCGACAGCTCTTTTTCGAGTTCGCGCTGCTTCTCTAGCGTTCGTTCAAGAGCGCCCACCAGATCATCGCTGGACGACTTCAAAATGTCACCGACGCGGCGCAGCGTCGCTTCCATGTCCATGGTGCGTCGCCACGCCACCGAACCGCTCACGGCTTCGATACGCCGCGTATTGCTCCCGATAGAGCCTTCAGAAATAACTTGAACCTGGCCAATTTCACCCAATGAACCCACGTGGGTGCCGCCACAGAATTCCAGTGACGACGAACCCGCACGGACGACTCGGACCCGGTCCCCATACTTGTCTCCGAAGAAGGCAATGGCGCCCATCTGCTCGGCTTCCTGACGAGTCGCATCCACGGTCTCGACGTCTTCATCGCGCCACAGGTGTCGGTTGACCTCGGTGGTCACCGCATCCAGCTCCTCGACGGCAATCGCTCCTCCATGGGAAAAGTCAAAGCGCAGGCGCTCCGCCGCGACGAGCGATCCCTGCTGGCGAACATGATCGCCGAGCACCGAGCGAAGGGCTGCGTGAAGGAGGTGAGTGGCCGTGTGGTGACGGCGAATCGACTCGCGTCGCTCTGCGTCAATCGTCGCCGTCGCGAGCTGGCCCGACACCATCACGCCATCAATCACGCCACGGTGGGCAAAGAGACCACCACCGACGTTCACCGTGTCTTTTACGTCGAGACGTCCTGATTCGGTGACGATGACTCCGGTGTCGCCTACCTGTCCGCCACCTTCGGCGTAGAAGGGCGTCGAATCGAGGAATACCTCACTCGTGCCATCCTCGGCATCGAGCACCGCCACCACGGTGCTTTCGGTGCTGTAACGGTTCGCGTCGCGCCCGACGAAGTGCGTCAGTCCTGCCTCTTCCACGATGGCGCGGTACTCGACTTCTTCGCCGCGTCGCACGACGCGCTGGGACGCGCGAGCTCGCTCGCGCTGAGCGGCCATGGCGACATTGAATCCCTCAATGTCGACGCTGAGGCCCGATTCCGCCACGACCTCAGTGGTGAGCTCGATAGGAAATCCGTGGGTGTCATGAAGTCGAAATGCCGTCTCACCACTCAACGACTCGGCACCGCTCTCGCGAGAACTCTCAAGAGCCTCCGTCAGCAACGTCAATCCCGCGCGCAGGGTGCGCCCGAACGACTCTTCTTCTCGCTGCAGCGTGGACTCGATTAGTGCCCGGTCCTTGACCAGGTTCGGGTACGCATCGCCCATCTTTTCGATGGTCGCCGCGACGAGAGCCGCGGTAATGGCGCCCTCGTTCCCGTTACGGCGAGCCGCCAAGATCGCACGGCGAATGATGCGACGCAAAACGTAACCTCGACCTTCGTTCGACGGCAACACGCCATCGCCCACCAGCATCGTCATGGCCCGCCCGTGTTCCGCAATACGACGGATTGAGATGTCGGTAGCCGTGTCGCGACCAAGTCCGGTACCGACAATGCTTTGAGCAGTGTCAATTAGTGGCGCGAACAGGTCGGTAGCGAACACTGACTCTTCATTGTTCAAGATGGCCAGGAGGCGCTCAAAGCCTGAGCCCGTGTCAATATTCTTTCGCGGCAGTTCGAGGAGACCCTCGCCTGAACGATTGAACTGCATGAACACCAGGTTCCAGAATTCCACGAAGCGATCATCGCCACCGAACGCCGGTCCGCCATCGGCACCAAACTGCGGCCCCTTGTCATAGAAGATCTCGGAGCACGGACCGCAAGGGCCGGTATCACCCATGGCCCAGAAGTTGTCTTCATCAAGCCGTTGAATGCGCTCAGCGGGGACGCCCGCAATGTCGCGCCACATACCGGCGGCATCGGTGTCGGAGGTGTGAACCGTAACCCAAAGACGTTCGGGGTCAAGGCCGAAGCCCTCGGTGATCAGGCCCCACGCGAACTTGATGGCGTCTTCTTTGAAGTAGTCCCCGAAACTGAAGTTGCCCATCATTTCGAAGAAGGTCAAGTGGCGCGCTGTCGTACCGATCTGGTCAATATCGGGCGCACGGAAGCACTTCTGGATGGACACCGCACGGGGAAAGGGTGCCACTTCCTCACCGATGAAATACGGCTTGAACGGGACCATTCCGGCGATGGTGAAAAGGAGGCCGGGGTCTTGAGGAATCAGGCTCGCCGAGGGCTGCAAATGGTGCCCTCGATCGGTGAAGTAGTTGAGAAAAGTTTGTCGGAGCTGAGCGGCTTCCATGGCGTTACTCTAACGGCGCCGCCGCATCGGTTTCGGCGTTACCCCGTCGACGTTGCCATTGTTCCAGCAAAAATCCTTCTCGTCCGCGACGAACAGGTTGATATATGTCGCCCACGTCGAGACCATCGGGCAAGTACTGCTGCGCAACCCAGGCATTCGGAAAATCGTGAGGATACTGATAGCCCTCACCATGCCCCAAATCACTCGCACCGGCGTAATGGGCATCACGAAGCGCCGGTGGCGGTTCGGTCGATGAACCTCGCGCCAACTGCGCACGTGCCCGTCCGAGGGCCTCAGTGGCCGAGTTGCTCTTCTCCATGAGCGCCAGGGTTAACGCGCAATGAGCCAAGGTGTAGCTCGCCTCCGGCATGCCCACGAACTCGACTGCTCGCGCGGCCGCTTCGGCAGTCAGCAGGCCTAAGGGATCGGCCATTCCGATGTCTTCACTCGCAAAAATGACCATCCGGCGGGCTAAGAATCGGGGGCTTTCTCCGGATTCAAGAAGCGCGACCAGCCAGTACACGGCGGCATCGGGATCCGAACCCCGCATTGATTTGATGAACGCACTGACTTGGTCGTAGTGCGTATCAGCCGACTGGCGTAGATGGCGCCCGTCGCGCGCCAAGGCGACGTGTTCTCGTTCGATGGAGCCCGTAGCGAGTGACCTCGCCACATCCAAGGTGGTCAGAAGGTTTCGAGCGTCACCAGATGACCCCGCAACTAACAATCTGACCGCTTCCGCGCTGAGCGTGACGCCCGCTTCCTCGGCACCACGACGCGCGATGAATGCGAGATCGTCGGCATTCAGTTCGTGCAGCCGCCACAAGGTGGAGCGGCTGAGCAACGCGGCGTTCACCTCAAAGAAAGGGTTCTCCGTGGTCGCACCAATGAGGGCGACGAGTCCATTCTCTGTTGCCGGTAGGAGTAAATCCTGCTGGGCCTTGTTGAAGCGATGGACTTCATCAATGAAGAGACAGGTTCGCCGGCCCCTTTCACCGAGAAGACGTCGCGCACGATCGAGGACGTCACGAACGTCCTTCACGCCGCTCGAGACGGCGGACAATTCGACCAGGTCGTAGTCCGCAATGTCCGCAATTAAGCGAGCAATAGACGTTTTCCCCGTCCCCGGGGGGCCGTACAAGATGAATGAGGTGAGTCGACCCGACTCGGCCAACTTGCGAAGTGGGCCGTCCGGCCCGACCAGATGCTGCTGGCCGACTACCTCGTTGAGTGAGCGAGGGCGTAATCGATGCGCCAGGGGTGCCGAGGCGGCTTGCCGCTCGTCACCCGCCGCGTCGAACAGCGACGACACTACGCCTTGGGCTGAATCTTGATTCGCAGGTCGCGGATCTGTCGTTCCGTGATCTGCTTCGGGGCCCCGGTCATCAAGTCGGAACCCGACTGAGTCTTCGGGAAGGCGATGACTTCGCGAATGTTCTCTTCACCGGCGAAAATGGCCACGAGACGGTCCACGCCGAAGGCGAAACCGGCGTGCGGCGGGGCGCCATAACGGAACGCACCGAGCAAGAAACCGAAACGACTCTCGGCTTCCTCATCGGAAATTCCCAGCGAACGAAACACGCGAGCCTGAATATCGCTGCGGTGAATACGCACGGAGCCAGAACCCAACTCCCAGCCGTTCAGAACCAAGTCGTAAGCCTGCGATCGAACCTTCAGCGGGTCTGTTTCCATGAGGTCAAAGTCGTCGGGGTGCGGCATGGTGAAGGGGTGGTGAGCCGCCATCGGGTTGCCGTCCTCGTCGAGGCCCTCGAACATCGGAAA
>CAISIU010000041.1 GCA_903885505.1 uncultured Actinomycetes bacterium
CGCAATGTCGCGGAGACGCCGGCGATTTCTCTCGCCCTGCAAGGAGGGGGCACCACTGTGAGCGATTACGGCACGATTCTCGTCTCGGTGCGTAGCCCCTCGGGGGCCCTCCTCCCTGACCAAAACGTCACCGTGCGCCTCAATGGAGCGGCGTCGAACGGCCAGCGCGTTATCTCCGTCGTCACGGCAACGACGCCCATCGCGGTGGACTTCACCTCGCTGATTCAGGACCCGAGCAGCATCACCGCCGCGGCGACGGCATCGGTGGCGGTCCCGGGCATGTTGTTCTTCGACCCCACCTATTTGATTCTCGACGCCCAGACGGTGGCCACGCCCCGCGCGCCGCGCGCCATTGGTGGCTCGCTCACGCTCAATGCCACGGGCACCCCACGCGGTCAAATCGCTCTCGTGAAGAGCGTCGATGACGCCGCCTACTTCGGGCCCGGTGACGCCACCTTCACCGTCCTCGACCCGCACGGCCTCGTGGTCGCCACCTTGACGACGGATGAAGACGGCCTCGCGGGTCCCACCGACCCCCTCCCCCTCGGCACCTACACCGTGCACGAGGAAGTCGCCCCCGAGGGCTACGCCAGCGCACCTGACCAACCGGTCACGCTCGTCGCCAATGAGGTGGTCACTCTGACCGTGGGGCCGACGGAGGGTGACCGCGCGATCCGCGGCAGCTTCTTACTCACGAAATTTGATTCAGGGACCCACGGCCCGTTGTCGGGTGCCGAGTTCTCACTCACCAGCGATCCCACCAATTCGCACGTCGCCAACGGTGACGCACTCATCTGCACCACGGACGAACAAGGTCAATGTCGATGGGGCGACTTGTTGCCGGGTTACTACTACCTCGCCGAAGAATCGCCGCCGGCAAATTTCCTCGCCACCTTCACCGGTGAATGGGTATGGGTGGGGCCGGGCGACGCGGCGGGCCTCGACGTAAACGACGACCCCGCCATGGTGACACTGCGCGCCGAGAAGTACAACAGCGCCCAGACCGGCACCGCGATCCCCGGAGCCGTCTACGACCTCTACGTGCGCGGCGCCCCGGCGTGGGCCACGGCCAGCGCCCCCGAGGGCAGCGAAACGTTTCCCGACCTCACTTTCGTGGAGCGCGGCACCACCTCGGCCACCGGTCAGATGACCTTCTCGGTGCGCGCGGGGTACGAGTGGTGTCTGCGCGAGGTCTCGGTGCCCAGCGAATACATCGTGGACCCCGACCTTCACTGCACCTCCGCCGCCGTCACGCAATCCACGTCCGAGGCGGACGCTACGGTCGCTCTCCCCGAAGTGGCCTCGTCCCTCGTTATTCGCCTCCATAAGTTCAACGCCGCGTCGCGCTCCGTCGGAGTACCAGGGGCGTACTACGCCCTCTTCGTGGCCCTGCCCTACCCCACCGGCTTTACGCCACCTGACGCCTCCAACATCTCGGTTCCGACGGGATACGGCCTCTGGGAAGTGGCCAAGACGGGCGCGGGCGGCTACGTAGATCTCTCCATTCCGAGTGGACACCAGTGGTGCGTTCGTGAGCTCTACGCCCCCGCGGGCTACTACCTCGACTCGGCCCTTCACTGCACGAGCGGCATACTCACCTCGCAGGGCAACCTCGCCCCGGTGACTTTGTCGGCGCCCGAAGTGGCCCTGCCCGTCACGGGAAATGATGCGGGTGTGCTTATTCGCGTGGGTCTGGCTCTACTCGGCGTGGGAATCGTGCTGTGGCGACGTCAGGCGTTGCGCAATTGGTGGGCGGCCATCACCAAGTAGTCCTTGATGTCGCGCAGGTCCTCGGGACTGAGGCGATCAGAGACCGTGTCAAGACCATCGAGCATGCACTTCAGCCACGCGTCGCGGGCCTTCTTGGTGATACGAAATGGGTCGTGGCGCATGCGCAGGCGTGGGTGGCCACGCTCGGCGTTGTAGGCCTGCGGTCCGCCAAAGTATTGGGCGAGGAAGAGGGCCAAGAAGCGCTTCGATTCCGTCAAATCCTCGGGATACATGGGGCGAAGAATCTCGTTGAATTCCACGCCCACGTAAAAGGCGTCCACCAAGTCGACAAAGAAACTGTCGCCACCGACGCGCTCGTAAAACGTATCCATCGCCCCTCAGCCTAGGACGACCGGCGAGGAAGCGATTTCGCCACGTCGAATGGGGCCGGTCGATGGTTTAGAATGAGAAACCTCTGCGGGTGTAGCTCAATGGCAGAGTTCCAGACTTCCAATCTGGCCATGCGGGTTCGATCCCCGTCACCCGCTCCAGTTGTTCACGAGGCCGTGGACTTATCCCAGGTTGAGTCGTGGCGCATCGGCCAGTGACTGACCCACAATGCGCGAACCCTTCTTGGCCGTCGCCGGGTAAATCTGATCGGGACGAAACGAGCGTGTGCGCTGGGCATTGGCCTTGCCCCCGTGTACTTCCACCCACTCATCACCGGTGGTGAGGTTGGTGATGTGCGCCACGAAAGTGAAAGAGGAGCGACGTTCGCGCTCATCGTCGACGACCACGACGTCACCGACGGCGACGCCGTTCCATTGCGTTTGACGACGCAAATTTTCGTTCGTGCTCACTCGCGGTGCTCTCGCCACGGGTGATGGTCTAGTCGACCGGTGGGTCACCTCGCCATGTCGCAGCCACGAGTTACGGTCGTCGCTATGAGTTTCGACCAACCACTGCCCTCCGCACTCTCGCCGTCTCGCCTCAAGGACTTTCAAGAGTGCCCGCGACGTTTCCAGTACTCAAACGTCGAGCGCATTCGCCAACCGGCTACCGTCGCGACCACCAAGGGCAACGTGGTCCACCACATCTTGGAGCACCTCTTTCACTTGCCACCGGAGCAGCGCACGCACGACGCGGCCCTGTCGCTACGTGAGGCCGCCTTCGACAATGAGGTGACTGACGAGATCCAGGCCGATATTGACTGGGCCACCTGCGAAGCACAAATGCGTCGCGATGTGGACGCCATTTTGACGACCTACTTCGAGATGGAAGACCCCACCGCCGTCGCGGCTATCGGCGTCGAGCGCAATATCGAAGCCACCATCAACGATGCCCCGCTGCGCGGCATCCTCGATCGCCTCGATCAAAACGACGATGGTTCTCTCACCATCGTGGACTACAAGACCGGCAAGCCGCCGCGCGCCGGCTACGAAAATGACGCCTTCGCGAACTCGCAGATTTACGCCGCGCTGTGCGAAGCCGAAGTGGGCCAGCTACCGCGCAATATTCGGCTCCTCTACGTGACGCACGGGTCGACGCTGGATGTGCCGGTCTCCCCCGTCGTCGTCAGCGCTCGTGCCAAGTCGGCCGCCACCGTGTGGCAACGCATCAACACCTTCTACGCCGACGGCGAATTTCCCGCCGACCCCTCCCCGCGTAACTGTCGCTGGTGTGCGTACAAAGACGTGTGCCGCGAGCGGGGCATCGATGTTCCGGCCTAAGCCCTATTAGTTTGCGGTGATGACGACTTTCGCACTTAACTACGACTACCGCTGCCCCTTCGCGAAGAACATTCACCTACACGTGTTGGCGGCGCTGCGCGCGGGCGCGGAACTTGACGTGACCTTCGAGCCCTGGACCTTGTCGCAGGGCCACCGCAGTCCCGGTGAAGGTGACGTGTGGGATAACCCCGAGCGCGACAGCGAACACCTGGCGCTTTTTGCCTCAATCTCGGTGCGCGACCAGCAGCCCGCATTCTTCCCCGCCGTGCACGAAGGGCTGTTTCGAGCTCGTCACCACCAGTCCCTGCGCCTCAACACCTGGGACGAGATCGTTCCCGTTCTTAAGGCCGCGGGGGTCGACGTGGACGCCGTGACGAGCGACGTCGCAACCCGGCGCCCCGCGCAGGTGCTCGCCGACGCTCAGCGACGCTTCGAGAAGGTCGAGACCTTTGGCGTGCCCACCTTCCTCATCGGCGACGACGCCACCTTCGTTCGCTACATGACCGAGCCGGTCAGCGACGAGAACTCAGCCCAGATCATCACCTCACTGGTCACCTTGATGGCCAGCCAAGGCGACCTCAACGAGTTCAAGCACACTCGCCTGCCGGCGTAGGTCAGGCGCGAAAGCGACTGAGCGCGGCCAGCGTGGCCTCGCGCTGCGCCCCGACACCCATGATGTTGGCGGAGAACTCCGTCACTCCCGCATCGGCCAACGCCGCCAGCTTCTCGAGCACTTGCTGTTCGCTGCCCACAATGGAGAGGTCAGAGGCCGTGGTGGCGCCTTCACGTTCCATCATCGCGGCGTAGCTCGGCAAGGTGGGATAAACCGCCAGCGCCTGGTCAATGAACGCGCGGGTGGCGGCCACCTCGTCGGTCACCAAGATGGGCAGGGCACAGACGATTTCTGGTCGCGCGCGACCCGCGGCCTCGGCGGCCGCGTTGATCGTCGGAGCGACGTAGGAGCGAATGGTTTCTTCACCCGTCATCCAGGTGCAGGTGCCATCGGCGAGTTGCGCGGTCATCTCGAGCATCTTCGGACCGAGGGCGGCCACGAGAAGTCGCGGGGCCACGGTTTCTTTTGGTCCGACGGTGCCCATGGTGGTGGCCGAGACGCGCTCACCGGTCACCGATACCGCCTCGCCGCGCAAGATGGGGGCCAGGGCGGCGAGGTACTCGCGCATGTACGAGGCGGGGCGTTCGTAACTGAGACCCCAGAGGCCTTCGACGACGATCTGGTGGCTGAGTCCAATGCCGAGGTTGAGACGACCGGTCATGAGGGACTGAACGGTGCGAGCCTGCGCGCCGAGCATGGCCGGGTGACGCGGCTGAATGGGCACCACGGCAGTGCCGAGGTCGAGGCCGGGGATGGCGTGGCCGAGGACGGCAAAGGTGGTCAGGGTGTCCGGACCAAAGATCTGGCTCGCCCACTGGCTGGTAAAGCCGGCGTCAAAGAGCTCACGCGAGGTGGCCAGCAGTTGCTCGAAGGGTGCTTCGACATCAATTCCAATACCAATTTTCATGTCTATCTCCCTCAATTTCGCCCCCATTGGCGTCGGTCGAGACTACCTCGCACCCTAGAAAATCCGGAGAACGTCGTCAGTGTCGCCGCCAGCGGGCAGAATGGGAACCGAAAGTGGAGGTATTCCCATGGGAATCATGCAACGCGTCAGCACCTTGTTCAAAGCCA
>CAISIU010000042.1 GCA_903885505.1 uncultured Actinomycetes bacterium
GCATCGCTGTTCCTCAATCTCAAATTTCGAATCAGGGTCACGGTTCCCCGCGACGGACTGTTTATCTTAGGGGCTGGAGTGCCCCGCACTCAAATCGGGTTCTAGATCGCCGTATCCGACGGCCACGAAGGTCAATCCCGCGGCCGGGGCGGGGGCCGGAAGGCCATCGCGAGAGAACTCGGTGAGCCGAGTTTCAATCTCCGCGAGGGTGCGCTGACCGCGGGCCACCGCCACGCAGCTGGCCGTTAGGACCCGCACCATGTTGTGGCAAAAGGCATTCGCGGCGATCTCGAAGCGCCACAGGCGACTATCGGACCCCACCAACTGCAAAGAATCGGTCACTTCGGTCCATCTCGCCCCAATGACCCGGCGAATAAGGGGGTCATCGGCCGTGGTGCCGGCCGCCCGCTTGCAAAACGAGCGAAAATCGTGCTCCCCAACGAATAGGTCGGCCGTGGCCTGAAGGAGGGTCGGGTCAAGTTCCGCCTGCACCGTCCAGGCCCACTGGGCCGTGGTCGCGAGGGCGGGCGCCGAGCTTTCGACCACCAGGTAGCGATAGCGACGCCAGGTGGCCGAGAAACGGGCGTGAAACTCGTCGGTGACGGGAGTGATCGCCCTGACCTGGACAATGCCCGAGAGTTGGCCGTTTAGTTGCCGACGCAGTTTCTCGGGGTCGTCCCCCGCCTCATACATCGGCGAGGGTAAATCCACGTGGGCCACTTGGCCAATGGCGTGCACGCCGCTATCGGTGCGGCCGGCCCCGACGATGAGGGGACGGTCACTGAGATGCAGCGAGCGCTGCAGGGCGTCACGAAGAAGGCCCACCACCGTGGGGAGGTTTAATTGATCCGCAAAGCCGTGCGTTGACGTGCCGTCATACGCAAGGTCGAGTCGCCAACGCTGATGCGTCGACGGTTCGTGTAGATCAAACGAACTCAATGCGCGCCATCGGGGCGTTGTCCCCGGGACGCGGACCCAGCTTCAAGATGCGGGTGTAGCCACCGGGACGGTCCGTGTAACGCGGAGCGATCTCGGTGAACAACTTGTGAGCCATGTCCTTGTCGCGAATGAAGGCGACGACGCGGCGCTGAGCAGCGACCGGGTTGTCGGCCGAGTTCTTCGCGGCGGTGACGCACTTCTCGACGACGGGACGCAGGGCCTTGGCCTTGGTCTCGGTGGTGGTGATGCCTTCGGCCGCAATCAGCGAGGCTACGAGGTTGCCCAACA
Source organism: uncultured Actinomycetes bacterium (assembly GCA_903885505.1). Taxonomy (GTDB): domain Bacteria; phylum Actinomycetota; class Acidimicrobiia; order Acidimicrobiales; family RAAP-2; genus RAAP-2. Next base: position 1,228 of record CAISIU010000042.1, read on the forward strand.
TGGCCTTCTGGTGCGAGGCCGAGCCTCCGAGACGTTGACCGCGCTTAGGTGTTGCACGCATGTGACTATTCCTCCGTTCGCAGAACGAGGCCGCGCTCAGCGAGGCGCTCTTGGACGTCCTTCAGCGAGGTGGCGCCGAAGTTGGTGATCGAGGTGAGGTCGCGCTCGGTGCAGTTGACCAGCTGGGCGACGGTGTTGATGCCGGCGCGCTTCAGGCAGTTGCGCGAACGCTCGGTAAGACCGAGCTCCTCAATGCGATAATCGAGCTCACTGGCTTCAGCCACGGCGCGGCCGACATCGCCGAGTTCCAGGGCCGGAGCCTCTTCGTCGAAGTAACCGATGAGTTCCACCAAGGTGGCGAGGGTCTTGCCCGACGAAGCCAGAGCTTCCTTCGGGGTCAAGGTGCCGTCGGTCTCGATTTCGATGATGAGCTTGTCGAAGTCGCGCGACTGCTCGACGCGAACGGGCTCGATGGCGAACGACACGTTGCGCACGGGGCTGTAGATGGCGTCGAGGGGAATCTCACCGATCATGGCGCCGCCCTTGTTGCCCTCGGCACCGACGTAGCCCTTGCCCTTTTCGACGGTGAGGTCGAAGGCCAGGTGGCTCTTGGCGGTGGTGAGGAAAGCAATGTGCAGGTCGGGGTTCAAGATCTCGACGTCCGCCGAGGCCGAGAGGTCAGCAGCCGTGACGGCGCCTTCACCCTTCTTGTCGAGACGCAGAACAACCGGCTCGGTGCTGTGCACGCGCAGCAGGAGGTCCTTGAGGTTGAGGCAGATGTCCTGGACGTCTTCCTTCACGCCTTCGATGACATCGAACTCGTGCAAGACGGCGTCGAACTTCACCTTGGTGGCCGCGGCGCCCGGGATGGAGCTCAGCAGCGTGCGACGCAGCGAGTTGCCCAGGGTGTGACCAAAGCCGGGGTCCAACGGTCCCACGGAGAAAGCCTGACGGTTCGCCTTTTCGTCGCCAATGGCCTCGATGGTGGGCTTCTGAATGATGAGCATGGAAACTCCCTACTAACTCGGACTCGACTACTTACTTGGAGTACAACTCAACGATGAGCTGTTCGCGGATCGACTCGTCGATCTGCTCGCGCTGGGGCACCGCACGGCAGGTAACCGTGAAGTTGCTGTCGCTGAGCTCCAGCCAACCGGGAACCGTGCGGGCCAGAACGTCAGCCGTGCGACGGGTGTTGAAGTTCTCGCGCATGTCGCCCTTAAGGCTCACGACGTCACCGGGACGCACGCGGAATGACGGAATCGTCACGCGCTTGCCGTTGACGGTCACGTGGCCGTGGCGCACCAGCTGACGCGCGTTCGCGCGGCTCGCGGCCCAACCGGCACGGAAGGTGACGTTGTCGAGGCGCAGCTCGAGGAACTGCAGCAAGTTCGTACCGGTGATGCCGGGACGACGGTTGGCCTCTTCGTAAAGGTTGCGGAACTGGCCTTCGAGAAGACCGTAGATACGCTTGGCCTTCTGCTTCTCACGAAGCTGGCCGAGGTACTCACTGCCCTGACGCTGACGCGCGTTGCCGTGCTGGCCCGGCGGGAAGGCGCGGGTCTGACGGTCGGCGTTTTCCGACATGGGGCACTTCATCGAGAGGCAGCGCTCACCCTTAAGGAAGAGCTTCGTGCGCTCACGACGGCACAAACGACATACGGGTCCGGTGTAACGAGCCATGATTTTCCTTAGCCTCGACGACGCTTCTTGGGACGGCAGCCGTTGTGCGGCAGCGGCGTCACGTCTTGAATCTTGACAACTTCGATGCCGGCAGCGGCGATCGAACGAATAGCGGTCTCACGGCCAGAGCCGGGACCACGAACGAGAACGTCAACCTTCTTCACGCCGTGCTCGAGGGCTGCCTTGGCAGCCTTCTCGGCGGCGAGCTGAGCGGCAAACGGGGTGCTCTTACGCGAGCCCTTGAAGCCGACCTGACCGGACGAGGCCCAGGACAAGACGTTGCCCTCGGGGTCCGTGATCGACACGATGGTGTTGTTGAACGAGCTCTTGATGTGGGCCACACCAAAGGCAACGTTCTTACGTTCCTTCTTGCGGACCTTGCGAGCAACTGGCTTAGCCATTACTTCTTCACCTTCTTCTTACCGGCGACGGTGCGCTTCGGTCCCTTACGGGTGCGAGCATTGGTACGGGTGCGCTGGCCGCGAACGGGCAGGCCCTTGCGGTGACGGATTCCCTGCAAGCAGTTGATTTCCATCTTGCGCTTGATGTCCTGAGCGACATCGCGACGAAGGTCACCTTCGACGGTGAGGTTCTGGTCGATGTAGGCACGCAGTTTGTTCACGTCGGACTCTTGAAGGTCCTTCACGCGAATCGACTCGTCGATGCCGGTCGCGGCGCAGATGGCCTGCGCCGTGGTCGGTCCGATGCCAAAAATGTAAGTGAGTGCGATCACCGTGCGCTTGTCGCGCGGGATGTCAACACCGGCAATACGTGCCATATCTCTCTAAACCTTCCCTTAACCCTGACGCTGCTTGTGACGAGGGTTCTCGCAGATCACGCGCACGATTCCCGCGCGTCGAATGACCTTGCACTTCTCGCACATCTGCTTCACACTGGCTCGAACCTTCATCGGTTTTTCTTTCTCGACCTAAATCGGGACGGGGGAATTAGCGGTACCGGTAGGTAATGCGACCACGCGTCATGTCATACGGCGTGATCTCTACCTGGACCTTGTCGCCGGGCAGAATACGAATGCGGTGCATGCGCATCTTGCCCGAACTGTGGGCGAGAACGGTGTAGCCGTTCTCCAGCTCGACTCGGAACATCGCGTTAGGTAGCGGCTCAATGACCGTACCTTCAACGGTGAACGCTTCTTCCTTCTGATTACTCAGGTCCCTACTCCTTGTGTGTGGCACTACCCGTATCGACACGTGTCGACACAGTTTTCCGACCCTCGCGAAACCTCCGCAAAAAGACCGGCTGTGTATCTTACCGAACTTTGCCCCCCACGCCAAAACGAGGGTGGCGACCCCCGTCGGCCCGCCCTAAATAAGGACTTTCTGCCGTAGGGAAAACCGGTTCGGAGGTAGCAGTCTAGAGGACATGAACAGTCCCGCTTCCGGCCTCTCCCCCGACGGCGAGCTCGCCGCGGTCGATTGCGCCGAATTACTGGCTCGCGCCACCTGGGGACGGGTCGTCTTATCGGTGCGTTGCCTGCCGATGACCGCGCTGGTGAGCGTCTCGGCCAGCGCCGCGGGCCTTGATATCCACGATCCCAGCCCTACCGTCACCGACGCGGCCAAGAATCACGACGTCTTAACCCTCGAAATAGAGGAAAGACGAGACGGTATTGACCTTTCCATTGTCCACGTCACCGGCATTTCCGACCTGCTGGCTTCCGGCCAGGTTCGGGTGCCCGCCACCGTGGTCAGTGGCCAACGCTGGCATTGGGATCGGTAGCCCCCGTGGCGGGCGGTCTGTGGGACACTGGCAAGGTGTCGTATCGCCAGGTAGTTAACCCCGCGCGCTTACACAGTCTTATTGACGCCATTTTGCTGATCGAAGCCGATATCGACCTCGACGTCTTGCTCCAACACATCGTGCGCACCGCCAGCGAGCTGGTGCGCGCAAAATACGGAGCCCTGGGCGTGTTGTCACCCGACGGTGACGAATTGGAACGCTTTATTACCTGGGGATTGACGGCCGACGACGAGGCCGTTCTGGGCGACAAGCCCCGCGGCCATGGCCTGCTGGGCGAAATTATTCGCTTCCCCGCTCCCCTGCGGGTCGATGACATCTCCTCGCATGAACACTCGACCGAGGTGCCCGAGGGCCACCCCCACATGACGACCTTCCTCGGGGTGCCGGTTCGCTCCGGCACCGGAGAAATTTTCGGCAACCTGTATCTCACCGACCGAATTGATGGCGAACCCTTCTCGACAGAGGACGAAGGCCTGATCGAGGCCTTCGGCAGGGCGTCGGGCCTCGTCATTGACGACCACCGTCGTCGTCGTGAAGTGCGCCAAGTCACC
>CAISIU010000043.1 GCA_903885505.1 uncultured Actinomycetes bacterium
TAGTCGAGTGCCATCGCCACCATTAATCGACGTGCCCAGCGGGCCCTTGAAGGTCGAGTACTGCACCCAGTCGGTGTTGATGTCGAGCTCCATCGCCCGCACCGCTCCCGCGCGCACCAGCACATCGGCGAGGCCAGTAATCGACAGACTCGGTCCACCGACGTAGACGAGAGCACCATTAGCGGTCACGCCCATACCCGAGCGCCACACGTAGGCCGCGCCACCGAGGGTGACGCCCCACTTCTTCGTGTCGTGAGAGTCAAGTCCGGCCACCGGCTTGGACTGGTCCACGATGAGATCCAGGTTCTGGCGAACCGACACCACGTCAGACGTCATGTGAAAGTCTCGGCCCCATTGGCCCACGGTCATCTTGCCGTTCTTGTAGATGACGAGAGCGGCCGCACCCTTACGAAGGGGCAGGCCACTCACGACGCGCCCGTCGGTGTAGTAGCCACCGTTGGCGTCTTGCATGCGGAATCCCGCGTTAAACGCGGCGACCAGAGTGCGCGACGCCACCGCCGAAATCGGTGCGGAGTCTTTGAAGGGGCCGCCGCCCGGGATGAATGATCCCGAGTACAGGCGAGCCGTGAGGACCGAGGGGTCCATCCACGCCACGCCCACCACGAAGCTGGTATGCACCGCGTCGGGTCGAACGAAAGCTTCGTAGACGCCCGGAATGCCCTTGGCGCTGCGACGACCGTCGACGTGCCATACGCCCTCACCCGGCAGGGCGGGCGAGGCGGGGGAAATAATGCGCACGGGGGTCGGCAAGTGGCCGGACGCGGGAACGTTCACGTAGGACGGACCCGATCCGAAGGAGTTCGGTGAGGGCTTGCCACCCTTCTTCGGCGGGTTGAGGTTGTACCACTCGGTCTCCACCCACGTCACGACACCCCCGAGGCCGTGCTCGCGTCCCCACTCGGCGCCGCGCGCCGACATCGACACGCCATAGGAGGGATTGGTCAGGGCCTGCGCCAAAGTGATGCCGAGATAGCCGACGTACAGAACCGTGACGAGTCCGAGAGCGGTGATGGCACGACGGCGGTAGTACACGAACTTCGTCACGGGCTTGTTCGGTGACTGGAAGCGTTGGCCGTCACGGCGAGAGAAAGGGCGCGTCACGGACATGGGGACCATTTTGGCAGGCGGGAGCGTCGCCCCCGCGTACGGGGCCGAACTCTTAGGCCCGTCTTAACGGCGTCATCGCGAGAATCAGCTTCTTGCGACCATGGGCGTCAAAGTTGACGTCGGCCCGCATTTGCGCGCCCGAGCCCTCCGTCGCCATCACGGTGCCGCCGCCAAAGCGTTCGTGCACCACTCGATCACCGGGGCGCAGACCCAAGTTCTCGGCACCCGTGGACTTCGGTCGCGGCGGCGTGCCCGCGCCAAACGCGCGTCCTTCGGTGAATTCGGTAGAGCGACCAATGAATCCGTCGTCCGCGAAGCTGGAGCGTCGAAGCGGAGCGCGGCTCGAACGGTTATCCGTGAGCTCCTCCGGGATCTCGGCCAAGAAGCGGCTCGGGAGACCATCAACCACGCGGCCCCACATGGTGCGGGTCCACGCCATCGACAGGGCGAGGTGCGCCTTGGCGCGCGTGAGCGCGACGTAACACAGGCGTCGTTCTTCTTCGAGTTCGTCGGGGTCAGCGTGGGCGCGCGAGTGCGGGAAGACGCCCTCTTCGAGGCCCGTCACGAAGACGGCCTCGAACTCGAGGCCCTTGGCCACGTGCATGGTCATCATGGAGACCGAACCTGAGCCGTCGTCGAGGTGGTCACTCTCCGCCGAGAGGGCCATGCGTTCGAGGTACTCCTCGAGGCTCTGGTGCTGCGCCGCGGCGGACGCCAATTCACCGAGGTTTTCGAGGCGACCGCGAGCTTCTTCGGTGTTCTCGGCGCGCAGGGCCTCGCCGAGGCCCGATTGCTCCACGATGGCGCCAATCATGTCGGCCGGCGACAGGTCGTTGTTCATGGCGCGCAAGGTCTCGATGACCTCCATGAAGGCCTTCACCCCGCGCAGCGCTTGGGGGGTGAGACCCGATTCGTCCGCGTGTGCGGCCGCGTCGAGCAGTGACTCATTTTGCTCCAGGGCGAAGATGGCCAACTTGGCCATAGCCATGGCGCCCACGCCACGCTTCGGCTCGTTTATAACTCGGCGCACCGCTTGGTCATCGCGAGGGTTCACCACCAGGCGGGCGTAGGCCAGGGCGTCCTTAATTTCCTTGCGCTCATAGAAGCGCTGGCCCGAGACCACGCGATAGGGGATGGCCGCCCCACGGAAGATTTCTTCGAGCACACGACTTTGCGCATTGGTGCGATAAAAGATCGCCATGTCGCCGTAACCGATATTTTCCTCGCGGCGCAGGCGCGACACTTCTCGCGTGATGAAGGTGGCCTCGTCGTATTCGTCACCGCCCTTGTAGATGACGATGGGAGAACCCTGGCCGCGACGGGTGTAGAGATTCTTCGGGTGACGAGAGGTGTTGAGGCGAATCACCGCATTCGCGGCGTCGAGGATGTTCTGCGTCGAGCGGAAGTTCTCTTCCAGCATCACCGTTTCGGCATCGGGAAAACGCTCGGCGAATTCCAAGATGTTGCGCACGTCCGCCGCGCGGAAGCGATAGATGGACTGGTCCGAGTCACCCACCACGCAAATCTGTCGATAACGATCAGCGAGCAAGGTGACGAAGTGATTCTGGACGTAGTTGGTGTCTTGAAA
>CAISIU010000044.1 GCA_903885505.1 uncultured Actinomycetes bacterium
GCCGTCACGAAGCGCGGCGTCAATGATGTCCTCGCCGACTTCGAGGGCGGCCTTGTCGCGCACGTCGACGAGCAGGTCGCGCATGACGTCGGGGGCGAGAAGCCGAAACTCCAAGTGCTGGGTGCGCGAACGCACCGTCGGCAAGACCTTGTGGGGGTCAGTCGTCGCGAGCACGAAAACCACGTGCGGCGGCGTCTCTTCGAGAGTCTTCAGCAAGGCGTAGTTGGCCTTGTCCGAGAGGGCGTGGACCTCGTCGATGATGTACACCTTGGTGCGCCCACCGGTGCCCATCCAGACGCCTTCGAGCAAGTCACGAATGTCCTCGACACCACTGTTGCTCGCGGCGTCGAGCTCCACCACGTCAAAGCTGGTGCCCTGCGTAATGGAGATGCAGCTCGCGCAGGCGTTACAGGGGTCGCCCTCGTTCAACACCTCACAGTTAAGGGCCTTGGCCAAAATGCGTGCGGTGGAGGTTTTTCCGGTGCCGCGGGGCCCGGAGAAGAGGTAGGCGTTGACCACGCGATCTTTGGCGACGGCATTGCGCAGGGCCGAGACCACGTGCTCTTGACCACGGATTTCGCTAAAGCGTCCGGGTCGGAATCGGCGGTAGAGGGTGACGGGTCCGTCGTAAGTAGCCACGTAGCGAGACTACCGGCGGGCTGTGGCGTGGTTCGAAGTCCACAGCGATGGCCAGGCGATCTACGGCACCCGGCGCAACCCGCTGAGAGCTGCTGGCTTCCGCCCCTGACTCGGTTCACAAGTGGCCGTCGCGTAGGACCCGACCACCGCTGTGGACTTCGAACCGCCTTCAGATTAGCCCTGTCGCGAAAGTGCCTCCCCAGAGCTTCGGTAAGATAGAGGGTGGAAGTGTGCGAGAGCGGCCGAACCGGCACGCTTGGAAAGCGTGTGACCTTCACGGGTCCGTGGGTTCGAATCCCACCACTTCCGCCAGACAGAGGCACCGTCGCGGTGCCGACCTAGCCTTCGGGCATGTTTAGCCGACTTCGCCTCGCCGTCGGTCCGATCGTTGCCACCGCCGTATGGATTGCCATTCGCTGGTGGGTCGCTCACCGCGCACATCATTAAAACCCTGGTGGGCAACCCGCTCTCTAGGCTGACGCCATGACCTCTGCCGATATCGCGTTCATGCAGACGGCGCTCGAGGTGGCGCGCCACTGCGTCGAACACGATGACGTACCGGTGGGTGCCGTGGTGGTCATCAATGGCGAGGTGGTCGCCACCGGCGAAAACCGTCGAGAGATCGATCGCGACCCCACCGCACATGCCGAAGTAGTGGCTCTTCGTCGAGCCGCGGAAGCGGTCGGTCAGTGGCGGCTCAGCGACGCCACCGTCTACGTCACCTTGGAACCCTGCGTCATGTGCGCGGGCGCCCTTCTAAATGCCCGGGTGGCCCGGGTCGTGATGGGCGCCACGGACCTTAAGGCCGGCGCCGTGGGTTCTCGTTACAACCTGCTCACCGATCCGCGCCTCATGCACGAACCCGAGCTCACCTATGACGTGCTTGCGGAGGACTGCGCACACGTGCTCACCGATTTTTTTGAGCAACGACGGCCCAAAAATTGACCCATTCGAGAGCCACTAGAGTTGCTCTCGGACAGGTGCTAGAGCGGCCGAATAGGACGGTCTCGAAAACCGTTGTGGTGCAAGCCACCGTGGGTTCAAATCCCACCCTGTCCGCCACGACATCCCCTCGAGTTTTCTCGGGGGGATCTGTCATTTCCCGCCCTGTCTTTATTTCGTCATAGTGTGAGCGACGTCCGGTCGTGAAAGGCACTCATGAGCACTCAGCACCCCTCGCGCCTCACGACTCGCAAGGAACGACTAATCGTCGCGGGAGTCTTTCTCGTGCTGTCCCTCGTCATGTGGGCGCACGTCTGGATTACTGGCTCTCCCTTTCGGACCTTGCCCTGCAGCTGCGGCGACGCGACGGTGCAGATCTGGTGGTACGAGTGGATCGCCAAGGCCATTGCGACAGGGGCGAATCCTCTCTTTCCGCCGGGACTCTTTGCGCACCTTGGGACCGTCAACGCCCTCGCAAATACCAGCGACCTCTCCGTTGGCGTCCTGCTCACCCCCGTGACCTGGATAGCGGGGCCTCTGGCCTCGGCGAACCTGGCCAACCTGCTCACCCCCGTCGTGTCCGCACTCGCGGCCTATTGCCTCGCCGCGCGTGTCACCGACTCGCGTGTCGCCCGCGTGGTGGCCGGGCTGATGTACGGCTTTTCGCCCTACATGATTCACTTCGTTGAGCGTGGCGACACCAACTTGACCTTGGTGATCTATCTACCTCTCATGTTGATGGCGCTCGACAATCTGCGTCGCTATCGCTGGAGCGCGCGTCGCAGCGGTCTCACCATGACGGCCTACACCGTGCTGCAGTTCTTCACCGGCACCGAGTTCCTCTTGATGTCCGTATTAACCATCGCGGTCGTGATTGTCGCCATCGCTCTGTGTCGGCGCGACGTTCTCATTGGCCGACCCGACGCTCGCCTCGCCGCCCTCTGGTGGTTAGTGACCAGTGTGTTCTTGTTAGCGGGACCCGCCTGGCTCGCACTTCTCGGCCCGGGTCACGTCGAAGGTGCGTTGTGGATGGCCACGACCACCTCGCCGAGCACCTTGTTCTCTCACGTCATCTTGCACGCGCCCAGTGCCGCGACGGCGTGGACGGGTTACCTCGGATTTCCGGGCGCGCAAATGAACTACCTCGGAATCGGCGCCCTGGTCATTGCCGTGGTGGGTTGGGTCCTCGTCGCTCGTCGCCGCCTCTTCGCCATCTGGTGGCTAACCGCGCTGGTTTTCATCATCGCGGAACTCTCACCCGCCTCGTGGTGGGTGCAGTTGCCGGTGGCGAAAGCGCTCATCATTCAACGCTTTGCGGTGTGCGTCTCGCTTGCTCTCGCTCTCGTGATCGCGCTGGTCATCGACGCCACCTCTCAGCGTCTGCGCGTGCAGTGGGCGCCTTCCGTCACCGCTCCACGAGTGGCCGTGGCCGCCATTGTTGCCATCATCCTCGTTCCCATCGCGATGACGTATCGCTTCCCCTTGACCGTCACCTCGCAGCGCACTCCGGTGTGGTTCGTGAAGCACGCGGCGGAGATAACTCCCGACACCACCGTCGTGGTTTTTCCCTTCCCCTGGATTGCGATGAACGCCCCGATGGCGTGGATGGCCGAGACGGGCCTGCACGGCAAGTTGGTCGGGGGCTTCGCCATGGTGCCCGGCAAGGACGGCAAGGTCAGCGAAATGGCCGCCCCGACCCCCACCGAGAACGCCTTGCTCTTCGTGTCGTACGGCCCGACAGCGATACAGCCGCCGTTACTTCACGAATTAGGCCACACCTTGCACGAGTGGGCGCCGACCATCGTCGTCGCGATTAACAAGCACACCTCGCCGGACACCCTGGCGGATCTCCGGCAGATTTTGGGGCCACCGAGTTCCACGGCCGATGGCGCGACCGTCTGGAAGATCTCGAAATAGCGCCGTTGGCCGATGGCCATCGCCGCCGTACACTCCACCTTCGTGGCAACTACCCCCTGGCTCTCCGATAGTGAACTCGCCGCGTGGCGTTCGCTCGAGCTCATGCAGTTGCAGCTCGCGAGCGAACTCAACCGTCGCCTCGCCCCCTTTGACCTCAGCCTGCAGGATTACTTCGTTCTGGCTTTCCTCGCCGACCACGACGGACGCAGCCGCGTCACCGAGCTCTGCCGCTTCTTAGGTTTTGAAAAGAGTCGCGGTTCGCACCACATCACTCGCCTCGTCGCGCGTGGACTAGTCGTCAAGGAACAGTGCGGGGACGACCGCCGCGTGTGGTGGGTGAGCATTACCCCCACGGGCCGCAAGTTGGCGGCCGCCGCCGCACCGTCGCACGTGGCGGATGTGCGCGAACTCTTTATCGACCACGCCACGCCCGCCCAGCTCAGCGCAATCACCAAATTGGCGACTCGCGTCAGCGATTACCTCGCCGACCAGTAATTCGTCGCGAGATGTGTCCATGATGGATACATGAAACGACTCGCTGCCCTGACCATTATTTCTACCTCCGCCCTCGCCGCCGTGGGCGTGGTCGCGGCAGTCGCCGCCACCCACGTGTCGCACCCCACCACGACCACCACGTCGCGAGTGACACCGTGGTGCAGCAATGCCTCTATTCGCGTGACTGTCGGTCGAGCCAATGGGGCCGCCGGCACTATCTATCACCCGATTATTTTCACGAACCGCTCGACGGGCGCGTGCCTCATCTCTGGCGTGGCGGCGCTACAGCCGGGAAATTCGGGGAAGGATTTCGTGGGAGTGGGACCGGCCGCCACCAGTGATTCCATGGGCATGATGGGCGTGCTGATCACGCTCGCACCGGGACAATCGGCCTCCGATGACATGGGGGTTATCGAAACGGGCAACTTCACCGTGTCCACCTGTCTCCCCGTGACGGTGAACGCGGTGGCGGTTCGATTGGGTTCCATTTCCTCCACGGTGTCTTTTGGTCCCTACAGCGTGTGTCGCGCTCGATCGAGCACCACCACTCGCCTTCTCTCTCGCGGCACACAGGGCTAAGCACGGTGGGACCTAAGTCCTTCCTTCATGACAATGTGGTGACGATGAGGGATATTTCAACCATTTGCTGAGATACGGTGGCAGTGAGCTAAGGAGGCTACACATGCGACGTCGACACTGGGGACGAATTGCCGTTCCACTTATCGCGATTGCGTCCACCACGGTCATCGCGACCACCGGCAACTCGGCCACGCCGCCGCAGTTTGGATCTCTGTCGAACTTCGACGTGTTCAACGACACCGGCGCACCCACCAATGGCTTTGAGATTGAACTCGACGGCATTACGCCGTCGCAGGTCTCCTACGAATTTGGCGCGCCCTACGAGCGATACGGCAACCCCACGGTGACAGCCATTCACGGCGGGGTGGACACCATGGTGATCTACGCCAGTCCCTATGACAGCGCGTCGGGTCAGTTCACGGCGTCAACGCCGGTCGCCCCCAACCCCATCACGCCCACCATGGGTCACCAGTGCTGGACCGGGGGATCGGCCAACTACCTCACCACCGGCTGCGACCACTTCGGGCTCGGCCTCACGGCTACCCCGACCAACGTCATCTACAACTGGTTGGTCGCGAATCCCGCCCAGCCGGGTCAACTCATGACCGCCGCGGGGGGCAACGTTCCCATCTCCGCGCCGTCGTTCGTGGTGCAGCCCGCGCCGGCCGCCGCGCCCAACCAGCAGCCCATCGTGCAAGCCGTGGCGCCCGCGCCGCCGGTCGAGCCGGGTGACCCGCAACTCGCCGACGCCGTGTGGGTCAAGGTCTACGTGACCGAGACGGCCGCGAAGGCTGACCTCGGTCACCTCGTGACCGGCGACAAGGAAGTGCCGAACTCACCCTCGCAGACGGAAGTCAGCTGGCTGCTGGTTCAGGCCGGCAACGGCGGAACCTTGCAGCAGCAGATCTCGAACGAGTTTCAACTCGGCAAGGGCCACAACACGGTGACGCAGCGCTACGAGTTCTACAAGTACACCGGACCGTACGACCCCGAGAACCATGAGGCCACCCCTATTGCCGACGACAAGCCGTCGGCGGGTGAGCTCGGAAATCTCATTGGTAACCAGATGGTGGCGATGAACCTGAACGCGGGCGCGAAGGCCGACACCACGGCACCGACCGCCATTATCGACACCTCGGTCGCGAAGATGGGCTCGACCAGCAAGGCCACCGTGGCCTTCCACGCGACGGACCCGGACTCCAAGACCTTCACCTACTACTGCGCCCTTGATAAGGCGGTCCCCGCCCCCTGCAAGACCGGCAAGGCCCTCAGTGGTTTAAGCATTGCCACTCACCGCTTCACCGTGTACGCGGCGGACCCGGCGGGTAATGCGTCGGCGGGACGAACGATTACCTGGAAGGTCACGAAGAAGTAGTTCTCCGTGAGTCGAGCCATGATGACTTCGTATGATGCCGTTATGGCTCGACTCACGCAGGACCAACGGAATTTCTACCGAGAAAACGGGTGGTTGCTCGTCAACGATCTTCTGCCCTGCTCGATCGACGAACTGCGTGTTGCCGTCGAGGCGGTGGCCGCCAATGACGAACTCATGCAGCACTACGAAATGACCGATGACGGTCCGCGACTCGCGCGCAGTGAGTACTTCATTGACGCGTCGCCGGTGCTGGACGACGTTCTTCGTCGCTCCGCCATTTCCGACATTGCCGGTGAGCTACTCGGGGAGTCCGCCTTTCTCTACAAAGAGAAGATCAACTACAAGCACCACGGGGGTGCCGGGTTCGCTCCGCACCAAGACCAGCCCGCATACCCCACCGTGAATGAAGTGCTCTCGGTGATGGTGGCTGTCGATGACTCCACCGTGGCCAATGGATGCCTCGAGGTCGTCAGTGCGCGCCATCAAGTGACTCTGGAACAAGACGAACGTGGCTGCATCGCGGCGCCGATTGTCGCCGAGCTCGAGTGGTTCCCCGTCGAGCTCACCGCCGGACAAACCTTGTTCTTCCACGGACTCACCCCGCACCGAAGTGGCGCCAACACCTCGGGTCGTTCACGTCGGGCCCTGTATCCCACGTATAACCGTCAATCTGAGGGTGACCTGCGCGAGGAGTACTACCGCCTCAAGCGCGAGATCTTCGCGTCGACCGCGGACGATGGCCGGCCCCACATTTCGCTCATTGGTGACTTCGAAGGGCGTCCGGTATGAAAAAGGTCCACAGCATTGACGAATTGTTTCAACTCTTCGCCGACTTTGGTCACAAGTCCTACGGCGAAGACGTCACCTCGCTCATGCACTCGCTGCAGTGCGCGCAGCTCGCCGCCAACGATGGCGCGAGCGACGAACTCATCGCCGCCGCCTTGCTGCACGACGTTGGCCATCTCGTGGCCGACGTGCAGACCGGTGAGCGCGCAGACCTCGAAGAAGATGACGATGTGCACGAGGCCATCGGCGCGCAGATCGTGTCGCCGCTCTTTGGACCCGCCGTCGCCCAGTCCATCGCCCTGCACGTCACCGCGAAGCGTTGGCGCTGCACCGTGTCCCCCGCCTACCACGACGCTCTCTCCGACACGTCGCGCGCCACACTCAAGGCCCAGGGCGGACTACTCACGGCCGAGGAATGTGAGCGCTTCGAGAAGCACCCCGGACACGCGGCCGCCCTGCGCGTGCGCGATTGGGATGACCTCGGCAAGGATCCCGCCATGGCCACGGCCCCGCTGGAGTCCTATCGCCCCCTGCTCGAGCGCCTCGCCCAGAACTTCGCGGCCTCGCGCTGAGCCCTCGACGGCGCCAAAACGGCAAACTACGCTGAGTGGTACTTCCTCAAGGAGACCACCATGACGATGACTGACCCCACCACCAGCCGCAAGTTGCTCACGGAATTGCCCGGACCGAAGTCCCAGGCCCTGCACGAGCGTCGCAAAAAGGTCGTCTCCGCGGGTCTGACGCAGGGTTTCCCCATCTACATCGCGTCGGCCGAAGGCGCCATCTTGACCGACGTCGATGGCAACCAGATTCTCGACATGGGCTCGGGCATAGCGGTCACCTCTATTGGTCACGCCGTTCCCGCCGTGACCGACGCCGTGAGCCGTCAGGTCGCCGACTTCACCCACACCTGCTTCATGGTGACGCCCTATGAGGAGTACATCGAAGTCTGCGAGCAACTCGCGGAGCTCACCCCCGGTGACTTCCCGAAGACCTCCGTGCTGCTGAACAGTGGTGCCGAGGCCGTCGAGAACGCCGTGAAGATTGCGCGACTCGCCACCGGGAAGCCCGCCATCGTGGTTGTCGACCACGCCTATCACGGTCGCACCAACTTGACCATGGCGCTCACCGCCAAGAACATGCCCTACAAGGACCGCTTCGGTCCCTTCGCTCCCGAGGTCTACCGCGTCTCGACCAGCTACCCGCTGCGTGACGGATTGTCGGGTCCCGAGGCCGCGGCGAAGACCATTGCGGAGATCGAGTCATTGGTGGGCGTGCACAACCTGGCCGCCGTACTCATCGAGCCCATTCAGGGTGAAGGTGGCTTCATCGTCCCGGCCCCCGGCTTCCTCAAGGGTCTGGCCGACTGGACGCAGTCCAATGGCGCGCTGTTTATCGCCGACGAAATTCAGGCCGGCTTTTGCCGCACCGGTGAGTGGTTTGCCGTCAATCACGAGGGTGTGATTCCCGACATGATCACCACCGCCAAGGGCATGGCCGGCGGCATGCCGCTGGCTGCCGTGACCGGCCGCGCCGACATCATGAACGCCACGCACGAAGGTGGCCTCGGTGGCACCTACGGCGGCAATCCGGTGGCCGCCGCGGCGGCTCTCGCCACGATTCGCACCATGCGTGAGAACGACCTCGTCGGCAAGGCGCGTCACATTGAGTCCATCGCCCTGCCCTTCTTGCAGGACCTCAAGGCGACGTTTCCGATCATCGCCGACGTGCGTGGCCGCGGCGCGATGTTGGCCCTCGAGTTCTGCGAGCCCGGCACGTTGACGCCGCTGGCGTCGGCGGCCAAGGCCATCACGAGCTACACCAACAGCCGTGGCGTGCTCACCTTGGCGGCCGGCACCTACGGCAACGTGATTCGTTTGCTC
Source organism: uncultured Actinomycetes bacterium (assembly GCA_903885505.1). Lineage (GTDB taxonomy): Bacteria > Actinomycetota > Acidimicrobiia > Acidimicrobiales > RAAP-2 > RAAP-2. The sequence goes on from CAISIU010000044.1 coordinate 8,617, forward strand.
CCGCCGCTGGTGATCACCGACGACCAGCTGCGCGAGGGACTAGCCATGTTGGCCGAGGCCATCGCCTCGATTTAAGGCTGCAGACAGGCGCCGGTCGCGACTGGCGTGCGCGTGCTCACCGTGGAGAGATCCGCGGTGATCTGCGCCATGGTGATGGCGTAGGCGGCATTGGCCTGCACGGTGGAACGAGAGAACACCATCGCAACCACCATGGGTCGACCATTGACGCTCTCAAAGACCGGACTTCCCGAGTTACCGGGCTGCACCGCGGCGGTCAAGGTGACCACGTCACGGGTGACTAGTGCGTTGCCGTAGATGTCGCGACCCTGCGCGCTAATGGTGGGACCAATCGCGGCGGGCGTCACCGTGAGATTCCCATTTTGTGGGAAGCCCACCACGGCCGCAGTACTGCCGAGCGTGGCTGGTCCGCGAGCGGGAATAGCGGCCCCGGGTCCGAGAAGAAGTGCGATGTCGTGCGCGGCGTTGAGGTAGATCACGCTGGCCGGAACGCCGTTGACTGTCACTTGGCGAGCACCGGCCACGACGTGCGCGTTCGTCACCCATTCGCCGTGCGCCCACACCCAGGCGGAGCCCTCACGAGATTGACCACAGCTATCGGTCGAGATCACCTTGGCCACGGACGTTGCCACGTTGATGACGGGCGCGGTGGTCGGCAACACGGCGTGCACCAGCGGCGCGGTCACCGACGCAAACACGGTCGGGAAGTTGGAGGTGTCGAGCAGGTGGGTGAACTTTTCCGTCAGCGACGGGACGGGTGGAAGTGCTGCGTCGAGCGAGGTGATGATTGCGGAGCGGTTAATCGCTCCCGCCACCGGCAACCACGCCGCTTGCACGACGACGCCGGCAATGAGCCAACAGATGGCTAACGACTGGGCGACCGCGATGACCGCACCGGCCGTGGCGTCCACGGAGCTCAGGTGCAGTCGACGTAGAGAGCGGTTACCCACGGCACCAATAGCCCGACCAATAACCGCACCGGCGATGGTCGAAAAGATAACGACGCCAATACCCACCAAGGCCCGCCACGAGAAACCCGGCAAGGAACGAACGACGTAGGGCGACACCCACAGGCCCGCCACGAAGCCGGATATGGCACCAATCGCGTTTCCGATTTGGCGAAGCGCACCCGTCGAACGGCCACGCAGGGCGGCGGCTAACACGGACAGCGCGATGACTCCATCAATCCAACTCACCTCCGCAGGGTAGACCCGTGCGGAGGGGGCGGGCTAGTTAGATTGGCAGACGTGTCTTCTGCTCGCCGCCTGATTGTCTCACTCGCTGTCGCGGGCATACTCCTCAGCGCGTGCGGACGAAGCACTCCCCCTGGCTCAGCGATGCCCGGACTTCGGGTGACCGGTACTCCCTCGCTCAATATTTCCGTTCCACTCACCACCGTGGGCTGCACCACCACTGATTACTGCCTCGCCGTGGGCACCACCACATTGGAAGCGGGCGCCACCTCGACCGCGCAGGTCATCGGGCCGACCGGCGGATGGCACTCGATCACCATTTCGCCGATTCCTGCGGGCACCGTGTCGCGCGTTGCCTGTGGCGCCCACACTTGCCTCATCTCGGGCCGCGACGCCACCGGGGCCTTCTTGTTGACCTGGAGCGTGGGCGACGCGAGCACCACCGCCGTGTCGTTACCAGACACATTTCTCGGTATTGCTGATCTGACGTGCAGCCCGACCACCACTCTCGATACCTGCACCGCGGTCAGCGACAGCGAGCCACCGGCATTTGCGGTGAGCCAAAACTTTGGCCGCACCTGGACGCCCATCATTCTCCTGTCACAGTGGTTGACCGCCACTAAGGCCACCGTCGTTGATGTTCGCTGCAGCACCACCAGCTGCGCCGCGGTGGGCACGACCGCGACCGGTCTCAGTGCCGTTCAGCTAAACCCTGGACCCTCGACGAGCACGACCTCATCAATCAGCACCACTTCCACATCCATACTCTCGAGCCCGGCCACGGTGAGTTCGACGCTGTCGTTGGCCAAGAAGACTCTGGTGACCACCTGGTGCGACCACCTCGAGCCGACCCACTGCACCGTGATTGTTCGATCGGCTGACTCGGCCACCCACGCGACGTCGTTTAGTGGCGTGGGGCAACATCACGTGGTCGTACCGGCGGGTCACACCATCGCCTGTGCAACTCAGTCGGGCTGCGTCGCCATCACGTCGTCGGGTGTGCTCGCCGCCACGAATTGGCACCACTCACTCAGCGTTACTCAGACCTACGTTCCTGACCACTTCGTGTCGGTGGCCTGTGGCACGACTCGCTGCGCGGCGATTTCCACCACCACGGCGACGTACTTTCGCCCCTAACTGTTTCGTAGCGTCGTCCAGATCAGTCCGGGAACCTTCAGCCATGAGGGCTTCACTTCGAAACGAAGGAGGGCTCGCATGATGGGGGCGCCGTTCTTCACCGTGGCGAACCACGCCGGCGCCATGGCCGGACGGAACGGTCCGCGCACCACGGACTTTTGCGGACGAGCGAACATGAAAGCGTTGCCGACAAAACCACTACCGGACTGAATGTCGGTAATGGGGTGACCGGGATACGCACCCCACACGGTGGTCGAGAACGCGAAGCTCAGGCCGTGCCAGAGATTGACACCAATCGAGCCGTAGCGAAGGTCCGCCACCGCTTGCTCGATGACGGGTCCGACGAGAGGATCCTTTAATTCATTCGGGTGAGCGATCAGTGTCATGGACAAGGTGCCCCACACGACGTCATTGCAGAACTCCACGGCCTTTTCGACGAAGTCGACGCAGTCAACGGCTTGAAGGGCCGTTTCGGAGGTCAACGAGCAGAAGGCTTCGACGTTAAAGGCCATTTGCGCGGCGTCTGATGACGGCACGTCTCGAAGGATGGTCCACGGCAACTTGCCGTCACCACTCGCGCCAATCTGGTGCGCGTCGGGATAGGCCGCCATGAATGAGGCGTGGCGCTCGGTGGCGCCGGGGTAGTAGGCCTTGCGGGTCGCGAGTGACGCCAACACCGATTCGAGTTCGTTAAGAAAGGCGTCGCGCTGTGGCCAGGTGGCCGAGGTCACAATGACGCGCGGCGTCAAACAGTTAAAGCCGGCATTGTTGGTCAACATGGTGGCGACGTGACGCGCCTGGAAGGCGATGTCCTTCGCCGACCAGTTACCCGGCACGATGACGACGGGCGAGACGTTGCCGAGCTCGCAGCTCACGGGCTTCGTAATTAATGGTTCATTGGCCGCCTTGCGACGAGCTCCCTCGTCACCGACGCCAAAGACGATGGCGTCGTGAGTTTTGTCCGAGCCCGTCACGTGAATGTCTTCGACACCCTCGTGTGCGGTGAGATACGCACCGACGGCCGCACCCCCCGAGACGATGGTGAGAAAGCCCGGCTCAATGAGTGCGCGCATGGCCTTCGTCCACGCGGGAACGAGGTAGTCGTTCACGGGGTTGGCCTTGAGCACCACCACCTTGCCCTCTTCGAACATCTTGGTGAGTACGTCACGCGGTCCGAGTGAGGCCACATTGCCGGCACCGAGAACGAGGGAGACGCCGGCGTGAGCGGCGGGGTCGCGATACACGGCCGCCTGCGTGTCGGTCAGCTCCGCCTCAGTCACACCCGGCTCCATCCACACTTCCGCGCTGATGCCGGAATACAGGACCTTGTCCATGGCGGAGGCGGGCAATACCTGCACGGCCAGACGATCACCCGGCACGTGACGAATGGGACCAGGGAAGTGGGGGCGGCCGGAGCGAGCAATGTCCTCAAGACTGGTGGCGAAAGCCGAGGCCATGCGCACGAAGGTGCCAATGCCACTAAAGAGCTCCTCGCCCCCTTCGGTCGACTCGGGGTCGAGACCCTTGGCGCGACACGCGGCGGCATTCCACTCGTCGGCGACGGCGTAGGTGTCGGCGATGATTTGACGAAGCAGATCGACGCGCTGGCGGGCGCTGGTGGCGGCCCAGCGCTCGGCGTTGGCCTGCACGGTGGCGACCGCGAGGTCGAGTTCAGCGGTGTTCAGCGCGACGTGGTCTTGATTTCCTGAAGTCGGTGCGGCCGCACCTCGTGACGTAATGGTCATGGCATCCCCCTTGATGTCACTTTCACGCTACCGTCAACAAGGTGAGTGATGTTGCCCCGCCGCACGGTTGGTACGTCGACCCTTCCGGGTCGGCCGGTTGGCGTGTCTGGAATGGCCGCGAGTGGACGTCGGTGACCCGCCCGTTCGCACCGCCGATCAGTCTCGACCTGGATGAACTACGGATTGCCCGACGCGCTCTCTGGGGAGCCTCACCGCTGGTCGCCCTCGGACTACCCCTCACCTCCGTCGGTATTTCCGAATCTCACTATCTCGGCACCTGGCGGTCGCCACACACTCCGGCCGTGGCGCTAGCCGCCGGAATTGTCTTTTTGCTGATTGCCAGCCTGCTGATCACTGACGCCCGTGGTCCGCGGCCACTGATTGCCCTCGCGAGCTGGGTTCGCCAGTGCTGGCGCGAAGAAAGTTGGTCGAAACCCCAACAACTAGCAATTCGCTGGTTCTTGGTGGCACTGACGTACTTCTGGGTCATCGCCCTCGAAGGCCCCGTCGGCAACGTGATGGAGCGAAACGCCATTCGTACGGGGTCATGGCTGATTCCCGCGTTTGTCGCCGGTATCTGGTCGCTGGCGACCTGGCGTCACTACCGCCGCACAATGGACAAGCTGCCTCTCGCGCGCCTCTAATCTGCACCTAGCGGATTGCTCTGGCAGTCCGATGATCTACACCCCAAGGAGAACAGTCATGGCATACGAAGAGTGGGGCCCGCTCGGCAAGCTCGTTGGTACCTGGGAGTCAGGCTTCACCGGCCTCGACGTCTCGTACCACAACGACAAGGGCAAGATTGCCGAAACGATCTTCCGTGAGAAGGTCATCATGAAGCCCTTCGGCCCCGTCGACAACGGCGAGCAGAGCCTCTACGGTCTCGACTACCGCATGAGCGGTTACCGCGAGGGCGAAGACAACCCCTTCCACACCGAAGTCGGTTACTGGTTGTGGGACGCCAAGGAGAACCAGGTTCTCAAGTGCTTCATCATCCCGCGCGGATCGAACATCCTCGCCGGTGGCACCGCCTCGGCTGACGCGACCAGCTACACGCTGACCAGCGAGCTCGGCTCGAACACCTACGGCATCACCTCGAACCTGTACCTGGACCGCATTGCCAAGTGCACGAAGTTCGACGTGACCATCACCGTCGAGGGCGACACCTTCTCCTACGACGAGACCAGCGTTATTGAGCACGCCAAGAGCGACGTGGTGATTCTTCACACCGACCGCAACACCTTGACGCGCACGAGCTGGGAGGCCTAAGGCCATGTACGGCTGGTCCGATACGCATCTCGCGATTCAAGAAGTGATGCGTCGGTTCGTCGACGACGAGATCCGTCCGCATTTGGACGACATCGAGCACAACGGCGTTCCGCCCTATGACATCTTGCGAAAGATGTACCAGGTGTTCGGACTTAAGGAGATGGCGAAGGAAAACTTCCAGCGTCAACTCCAGCGCAAAATCAGCGGTGAGGATGCCCCGGCGAAGCGAACCAGCGACCCGGCTGCGCAACTCATCAGCACCATCGAGCTGTGCCGCGTGAGCCCCGGTCTCGTCACCTCCCTCGGGGTGTCGACCGGGCTCGCGGGCGGCACGATCAACAAGCTCGGCACCCCCGCTCAGATGGAACGCTGGGGCTTGGACTTGCTCACGCTCGACAAGATCGGCGCGTGGGCCATCACCGAGCCCGACTCGGGTTCTGACGCTCTCGGTGGCATGACCACCACGGCGCGCCGTGATGGTGAGGAATACATCATCAACGGCTCCAAGACCTGGATCACCAACGGACCGTACGCCGACACCATCGTGCTGTACGCGAAGTTGGATGATGGTTCGGGCGAGGACATTCGTAACCGCAAGGTGCTGACTTTTGTGCTCGACGCCGGCATGCCCGGCCTCGAGCAGTCCAAGCCCATGCGCAAGATGGGTCAGCACGCCTCGCCCACCGGCACCTTGTACCTCAGCGACGTTCGCGTCGGTAAGGACCGTCTGCTCGGCGAGACCGAGAACCCTCAAGGTGGTGGCCGTGCCAGCGCCAAGGACAACTTCGTGTCCGAGCGTGCGGGCGTGGCGGCGATGAGCCTCGGCGTCATTGAAGAGTGCCTCAAGCTCTCGATTGAGTACGCCAAGACGCGTCGCCTCTGGAACAAGCCCATTAGCGAGTACCAGCTCATTCAGCTGAAGCTCGCCAACATGGAAGTCGCCCGCGTCAACGTGCAGAACATGGTCTTCCAGTTCATCGAGCGTCAGGCCGAAGGCGCGCCGACCAGCTTCGCCGAGGCCTCGGCCATGAAGCTCTACAGCGCGCAGGTGGCCTGCCAGGTGGCCGACGAAGCGATCCAACTCTTCGGTGGTAACGGCTACGTCTCGGAATACCGCGTGGAGCAGCTGTCGCGCGACGCGCGCGTGCTGCGCATCTACGCCGGCACCGACGAAATGCAGGTCGTCGCCATCGCCAAGGACTTACTCAAGTAACGAGCGACGCGCCGTACCGCCGTGTACGGGCGTTACATTCCTATTACTTTGTCGCTATGCGTCGCGTCTTTGTGATCCTCGGGGTGCTGTGCGCCTCGTTGACCCTCGGGTCAGTCAGTCACGCCACGACGCGGCCCGATGCCACCAGTGACTGTCCGGTCAGTAGCGAGCTCTCCAACCCCGCTGAGTACCCCTGGATGTCGGCCTCGTATCAAGCTCGATTCACCCCCGCACAACTCGCCACGCAGGTGCTCAACTGCGAGTTCAAGTTTCACCCCGCCACTGCGCTCACCGCCGAAGTCGCTCTTTCCACCTTGCGCTACGTGCCGGGGTCATTCCAAAACCAGAACGACTGGTTTGGTAACGGCCGCTCCACCTATTCATTCGTGTCGGACTTTCCGAAATTCGGCATTCCCCCGATCACCTTGGAAGACGGTCCCGTCGGCATCATCTACCAAACCGCCAATGGCGTCGGAAATCCCACCTTGCTGCCGAGTCAGTTGACCCTGGCCGCCACCATGGACCCGTCGCTCGCGCAGCGCTACGGACAAGTCCTCGGGTCGCAGGCCAACGCCATGCATTTCCAAGGCGTGCAAGTGCCCGACCTCAGTCTCGGGCGCATTCCGAACTGGGGACGACTCAATGAAACCTTCGGCGAGAACCCCACCTTGGCTGGCGTGATGGGCAGTGCGGAGGCTCGGGCCGTCGCCAGCTACGTCCACATCATCGTGCTGAAGCACTGGGGCGTCTACTCCCAAGAAGAAGACCGGGTGTCGATGAACTACGTCGCCTCGCTCCCGGTGGTGATGAATAACTACACCCGCGCCACCGCGATGACGGTCGCGTCCTTGCCACTAACCGGCCCCCACCGCACCATGATGATGTGTACCTACGGCAACTTGAACGGGGCCAGTGACTGCGCGGGCACCCAAATGACCTCGGCGCTTCGGGCCATTGGCTTCACCGGCATAGTGCGCAGCGATCTCGACACCCGTGTGCCCACCGGGCAAATGTGGGCGGCGGGTGTCACGCTGATAAAGCCACTCAATGGCATTGCTCTCGGCAAACTCTCGGCGCTACCCGCGGCGGCACTCGCGAGCCTTCGTCACGCCGCCGTGTCGAATCTCTCCGTGAGCTTTGCGGCCGGCCTCGTGGCCCCCGACGCGGTGAAGCATTGGAGCGCCCCGACAGGGCTATCCGCCGCGCAACAAAGTGCCGGCGCGAGTGCGGCGCGAGCGGTGGAACAAGCCGGTGCCGTCCTCCTCAAGAATTCGGGCAGCGGCGCGGCCAGCCTCCCCCTTCGCAGCAGCGGTGGACCGTTGGTCATCCTGGCCGGTAGCGATATGTCGCGAACCTGTAGCGCCCTCGCGGCCAAATGGCGAACCGCGAACTGGTCGGTGACTTGTTCCGTGATTACGCCGGTCAAGACATCGGCGGTCACTTTGTGGCCGGGGTCTCCCGGTGGCAAAGCCGCGGCTCCCGTCACGCGCAGCGACACTTTCACGCCGTCGGTGAGTGGCCCCTACATGGTGAGCGTGTCGTGTATCGGTCGTGAGAACGTCAGCATGGACGGCGCCACGCTCGCCGCGAACACGCAGCTCAATCAATTTCCAGTGATCAGCGACACCACCGTGAACTTGACCGCCGGCACGACGTATCACTTCAGCGGCACGTGGACCAGTGCCGCGCCCACCGTCACCGTGCGTTCATTGGCCACCATGGTGAACCAAGAAAATGCCGCCATTTCATCGGCGTCACAGATTTTGGTTCTCGCGAACGACCAAGCGAAAGAAGGTGGCGACCGCCAAACCCTCTCGCTGCCGAATGCGCAAGATGTCGTCATCGCGACGGCGGCGTTGAAGGCGCCGACCTCCGTCAGTCTCTTCACCTCGGGGCCCATTTTGATGCCCTGGCTGAATCAGGTCACGGCGGTCGCCGAATTATGGAATCCCGCGCGCGACACCGCCATCGACACCTCAGCGCTCAACTTGATCGACACTTACAGCGCCCTACTCACCGGTGCGGTGCCCTTCGAAGGTCGACTGCCCGTCACCTTCCCTGCGGCCATGAGTACCAGTCCGATGGGTAACAATGCCTTTTGGCCCGGCAACCACAACAACGTGGATCTCACCACCAGCCCCAGCCAGGGTCTCTCTCTCGGCTTCGATTGGTATCACCAGGCCAACTGGCCGGTGCTGTTCCCCTTCGGGTTCGGACTGACGACTATCTCCACCCACAGCACCTTCACGGGGGCGTCGTGTTCATTGACGCCCTCCAGTGTCTGTCTCGCCACCGCCACGGTTCTCGACGCAACGCACGGCGTTACCGACGCCACGGTGACTCAACCGATCTACGTCGCGCCACCGAGTGGCACCGGCTTGACCTTGCAGTTCATGGGCGTTCTCTCGGGCGGTTGCCTGACCCAGGGCGCGGCGAGTGGACTCTGCGCGGCCGGTGCCACAGGTTCAGTCTCGGCAAATACCACCGCCATGGGCCTCTGGAATACCTCGAGCAACAGTTACAGCTTCACGCCGGGCTGCTATTCCTTCGTGATCGGGTCATCGGCCAGCGATGCCTATAGCCAACTGGCTCACCCCAGTGCGGGTCACGTGGTTCACCTGACCTACCCCTGGTCACCCAGCGCTCCTCCTGTTCCGGGCACGTGCCCCTAACGACGCTCACCCTCGGGCCGGCGGCCCGAGGGTGAGTTCGCTCGCGAGGGGAACGCGACTTATCTCAAGATGACTGTCTCATCATCAACGCGGCGGTAGTGCCACAGGCCCAGCACGGTCAGGACAAACATCACCCCACCGAGGAGGTAACAACCAATGGCGGCCATTGAGGCAATGGTGCCGAAGACGCTAAAGGCGTAGGCGGTCAACAGGCTGCCGCGCAACATGGTGCCCTTAAACACCGTCTCGGCCTGTGCTTGCAGCGCCGTGTTGGTGGGATCAGCCATGGCCTTGGTCGACAACTGGGCGTAAGTCAAACCACCACCAATCTCATTGAGGTGCACCGCGATGAAGTCATTGGCGTAGACCTTGGCTTGCTCACCCGTCAGCAACTGCTGACCCGCGTATTGGCTCACGCTCGGAATCATGGATGGAGTAATGGAAGTACCCACCGCCGGATGGTCAAACGCGGCCGCCGGTGGAAAATAAATCTTCTGCGACGCGAGCTGGTCGTGGACCTGCCCGTTCGCGAAGCTGCTGCCCCACGACGCTAAGCCACCGGCCATGAGCAGTGTCACCATGAACACTGCTCCCACCGCGGTCATGAGTACATCGAATGTCTTACGTCGCATATGAGCTCCTTTAGTGAAGACATATGCATCATCCGCCCTCAGGGCGCCGCGTACATAGAGGACAAGGTCCCCTTCTAGTGACCCGTGTTTCGCTGCGGTAACACGATGTCAAAGCCGTAGCCAAAACGGTCACCCGCCGCACACCATGACGCGAGGAGTTCTCGATTGCCCTCGACGTCGAGATCGTCAAGGTTCTCGCGAGGCGCGGTCGCCAGCTCTGCCAGCACCGCGCGCGTCGTTCTCACGGTGGTGGTCGTCAACTCAGACGCGGCCGGTGCATAAACGACGCCACCGCGTAGTCCGAGACGCATCGTCGGACCATCACTGAGTACGAAATCAATCACCCCCGTGCAGCCACCCGCGCGATGTGCGTCAGTGCGCACGCCCCACAGGTCACGCAGCATGTCGCCCGTCAATGCGGCCACCACATCGGGCTGCATGGCATTGCCCGTCATGCCGCGCAGAAAGGTCCCGTTCGACCGCAGTTCCATGGCCCCAGTGAGATAGAAGTCTCGCCACGGGCCGGACTCACTCTGGTAGCCCAACTGCTCAAGCGCGGCCGCCTGCACGAGGCGGGCCTCCTCGTTCTCGGGGTCCGAGAACACCAGGTGATTAACGAGTTCCACCGCCCAGCGATAGTCCCCCGTCGACATGGCCTCACGCGCCACGTCGAGAACTCGATCGCTGCCGCCAATGGCGGCCACATAACGCGCGCCCACCTCCACGGGGGGTAGCGGCGCCAAGTGCGCTGGATTGCCATCAAAGAAACCGAGGTAGCGGTTGTAGATGGCGCGCACGTTGTGGTGCACGGTGCCGTAATAGTCACGGTTCGCGAACACCGAGCTGAGGTGCGGGGGCAGACTCACCATGTCGGCAATCTCGTCCATGACGTAACCGTGATTTGCGAGGCGCATGGTGGCGTCGTGGAGGTAGCGATACAGGTCTCGTTGATCGGCGAGATACTCCCCAATGTCCTCGCCCACGTGCGGCCAGTGGTGTGAGGCGAACAGCACGTCGCTGCGCTCGCCGTATCGCTCGATGGTTTCGTTGACATAGCCCGACCAGGCCAACGCGTCACGCACTTGCGCACCGCGCAAGGTGTAGAGGTTGTGCAAGGTGGCAGTGCAGTTCTCCGGCACACAGAGAGCTCGCCACTGCGGCAAGTACAGGTGCATTTCGGCGGGCGCCTCACTACCGGGCGTGAGTTGAAATTCCATTTCCACACCGTCGATGGTGAGCACCTGGCCGGTCTCGGTGATTGAGACGGTGGGGGCGACCAACGACACCGTGGGCAGCGTAGGAATACCCTTCCCGAGGCCGGTGTCGACGTGGCCAAATTCATCGCGCGGCAGCAAGGCCCCGTACATATACATGGCTCGGCGCAGCATCACCGTTCCCGCCGTCACGTTTTCACTGACGGCTTCGTGTAGGAACCCAGCCGGCGCGATGATGGGAAACGACGGGTCGGCACATTGCTCATCGCTCAAGATGCCGCGCACGCCGCCGTAGTGATCAACGTGCGAGTGCGAATAAATCACCGCCGAAATGGGGCGCTCTCCCAGCGTCGCGGTCACGAGGTCATAGGCGGCCCTCGCGGTTTCGGCCGAGGTCAAGGGATCGAGCACCACCCAGCCGCGCTCACCACGGATGAAGGTGATGTTGGAGATATCAAAACCGCGTACTTGGTAAATGCCGTCCACCACTTCGAAGAGTCCGGCAATGTTGTTGAGGCGAGCCTGGCGCCACAAGCTGGGGTTCACACTGTCGGGGGCCATCTCGCGGGACTCGAAATCGAAGGCGTGAAAATCCCACACCGCGTGATCGAAGCGTCCCGTGATGGTGTCGTTCAGTGGGCCCGCCAAGAACCCGCGGCGAGCGCGGGCCTCGTCACGAGGATCGGTGAGATCGCAACTGTCCGCCACCGAGCGTTGGTGCGAGATGGTGGTGGCGGAGGCGGGCTGGCGAGCGTTTTCCATCCCACCAGTATGAAGTGCCTAGACGGCGCGCTCTTCCATACCCCACGGCGCGTCGCTGGCGGCCAAGAGGTCAAGAAAGGGCTTGGGATCAAGAGCCTCGGGACCGACCACACCGGGCGTATTCCAGATGCCATCGCGAATGAGCTCGATAGCGATCACGGGGTGAATCGCCGTCTGCCACACCACCGCTTGCGCGTTGTAGTTCGCCATCGTCCAGTCGTTGTCGACCACCTGGTAGAGGTACACCTCGCGCGGCTGGCCATCCTTGCCGAGACCGGTCACCCACAGTCCCGCACACGTGGCGCCGTGCATGAGATGGCCAATGGCGGCGGGGTCGGGCAAACAGGCGGCCAACACATCACGCGGCGATACCTGCACCCCACCCACCGTGACCTTCTCGGTGCGATGTAGGCCGAGTTGCTGAATGGTGGTCAAGACATTGATGAAGTCATCGCCGAGGCCGAACTTAAAAGTCGAGCGCTGCACGTCGAGGTAACGAGGAATAAGCGCCACTTCTTCGTGTTCGACGTTGACACAGGTCACCGGGCCGATGCCACCGGGGAAAGTAAAGACCTCGGGCTCCGAGAAGGGAGCGGTCGTGAACCAGCCTCGTTCCTTCTCGAAAATGAGGGGCGGATTGAGGCACTCTTCAATAACCGTCCAGATGGAGAAACTGGGGGCAAATTCGTAGCCGTCGACGGTGAGGTTCGAACCGTCGCGAACCCCCGCTTCGTGGATCACGCTGAAGAGCTCGTCCGCCGCGTAGCGCGCGAAGACGTCAGACATTCCCGGCTCCACTCCCATGCCCGCGAGCGCCATTTTGCCGGTGGCCGCGTAGGCGTCGGCCAGGGCAAACTGCTCGTCGCCGAGCATGACGCCCGTTTTCGTGAAGGGATCGTGAGGGTGCGCTGTCGAGAGTGACATGGCCATGTCCATGTAGTGCACCTGGGCGGTGAGGCAGGCCCGGAAAATGGGCATCACGAAACGTGGGTCCACGGCGTTGAGTACGAGATCGATGCGGTGCGCGGCAATGGCCGTCACAATGTCGGCTTCTGACGAGGCGTCGAGGGCAATTGCCGTCGCTCCGGCGCCGAAGATGTGGGCGGCGCGCTGGGCGCGCGCGAGTTCGTAGTCGGCAAACACCACCTCGGGGACACTGCGGCGCTTCGCCAAAATGCCCGCAACCGCACTACCTACTCCGCCCGCTCCGAGAACGAGGACTCGCATACACACTTCTTTCCTTGGTGGTCAACCGAGGGTAGTCAGTGTGAGAGCTGCCCGCGAGGAATACGGTGATGGCGCCAGAAAAAGTGTGGCCTAGCGGTGAATGGGCTTGTACTTGAGGCGGTGCGGCGTGTTCGCTCCCGAACCCAGACGCTTGAGACGATCCGCTTCGTAGTCCGAGAAGTTGCCTTCGAACCAGCGCACTTCAGCCTCATCATCAAAGCTGATGATGTGCGTCGCGATACGGTCAAGGAACCAGCGGTCGTGACTAATCACGACGGCACAGCCCGGGAAGCTCAGCAGTCCATCTTCAAGGGCGCGCAAGGTGTCCACGTCGAGGTCGTTGGTGGGTTCGTCGAGGAGCAACACGTTGCCGCCGGACTTGAGCACCTTGGCCAGCTGAACGCGATTGCGCTCACCACCCGAGAGTTGGCCCACCTTCTTTTGCTGGTCGGAACCCTTGAAACCAAAGGAGGCGACGTACGCGCGAGCATTGAGCTCGCGGTTACCCACCACGATGATGTCGTTCCCTTCGCTGATTTCATCAAAGACGGTGTTATCGCCACTGAGGTTGTCGCGGCCTTGGTCGACGTAGGCCAGCTGCACGGTGGAGCCCACTTCGAGCTCACCGGCATCGGGCTTTTCCGTCTCGGCAATCATGCGGAACAAGGTGGTCTTACCGGCACCGTTCGGACCGACGACGCCCACAATGCCACCGGCGGGCAAGATGAAGGAGAGGTCCTCAATCAACTGACGATCGCCGAAGCCCTTGGAAATTCCCTTCGCGTTGATGACGAGGTCGCCGAGCCGCGGGCCGGGCGGAATTTGAATCTCGAGCTTGTCGCTGCGACGGTCCGCCGATTCGGCCTCGGCCACGAGTTCGTTAAACGAGTTCAGGCGAGCCTTACCCTTGGACTGACGCGCGCGCGGCGACATGCGAATCCAATCGAGTTCGCGCTGCAGGGCCTGCTCGCGAGCCTTGTCGGCCTTCTCTTCGGCGGCTAAGCGGTTTTGCTTTTGCTCCAGCCAGCTGGAGTAGTTGCCCTCCCACGGAATACCCGCGCCGCGGTCGAGTTCCAAAATCCACTGCGCGACGTTGTCGAGGAAGTAGCGGTCGTGGGTGATCGCGACCACGGTGCCGGGGTATTCCTGCAGTGCACGCTCCAGCCACGCGACGGATTCTGCGTCAAGGTGGTTAGTGGGCTCGTCGAGGAGCAAGAGGTCTGGCTTGGACAGCAGCAAGCGACACAGCGCCACGCGACGACGCTCACCACCAGAGAGCTTGGTCACGTCGGCATCGCCCGGCGGGAGGCGCAAAGCGTCCATCGCGATGTTCAGCGTGCGTTCGAGGTCCCACGCGCCCGCGGCGTCGATCTTGGCTTGCAAGTCCGCCTGCTCGGTGAGCAGGGCGTCAAAGTCAGCGTCGGGGTCACCCATCGCGGCACACACCTCGTTAAAGCGCTGCACCAGGGCGACTTGTTCGCCCACCCCTTCCGCCACGTTGCCCATGACGTCCTTGGTGGGGTCCAGTTCGGGCTCTTGAGCGAGGTAGCCCACCGTGAAGCCGGGAGTGAGACGAGCTTCACCCTGAAAGTCGGTGTCAATGCCCGCCATGATCTTCAGCAACGAGGACTTGCCCGATCCGTTCGAACCGATGACGCCAATCTTCGCGCCCGGGTAGAAGGACAGGTAGATGCCCTTGAGCACTTCGCGGTCGGGCGGATAAAAGCGGCGCAGGTCGCGCATGGTGAAGATGTATTGAGCGGCCATGAGATTCCTTTGGGAAGGGTGTAAGGAGAGTGTACGAAATTACTTCGGTCCACGGAGGGTGAAGACGTTCCCCTCGAGGTCCCAGGCATCAAGAAAGAGCACGTCGCCGTCGGCCCACGCGCGTGACAAGTCGGTTGCCCCACCACCTAATTCGATGACCGCGGCGTGCGACGCCGCGAGGCTCTCGACGGTAAAGGTGAGCTTGAGGGGTGTCGACTCGCGACGCTGACCGAGATCGGCGTCGGCCTCGTCCTGAGTTGATCCGTGAATGACGAGACGGGAGCCCTCGACATCGAGAATCACCCACCGCGGGTGCTTCTCAGTCACCGTGGCGCCGGTGAGCTCTCGATAAAAAGCGGCGAGGGATGCGACATTCCAGGCGTAGATAACGGCACCGGTGATCTTCATGGCGTGGAACTCCTTAGGCGGCCTGACGACCCGCGGTGGCGGGCACCAAGAAAGTTAGAGCAAAGGCCACCAGCGTGATGGCCGACGAAATCTCAAAGGCGCGCTGGTAACCGGCAACCTGAGCGACCGGACCCTGCCAGGCCGCACCAAAGGTGTGGGCCTTTTCGATCACGATGGTCGCCAAGATGGCGAGCGCCAACGAGCCACCAATTTGACGGCCCGCGTTCAGGGCTCCCGACGCAAGGCCGGAGTCGGCGCGGTCCACACCCATGGTGGCGGCGGCGGCCAAGGGGGTGAAGAGAAGTCCCATCGCGAGGGAACAGGCAATGGAGGGTCCGAGCACGTCGGTGGCGTAACCACCGTGCACCGTCAGACGACTCATCCAGAAAAAGCCGATGGTCGCCATGATCGTGCCGATAAAGAGCAAGGGTCGAATGCCGGTCTTGGCCACGATGCGCGAGCTGATCTGCGCGCCCGCGATGATGGAGAGAGCCATGGGCAAGAACGCGAAACCGGCGCGCACCGGTCCGTAGCCGTGGACGCCTTGGAAGTAGAAGGTCAAGAAGTACCACATGCAGAAAAATGCGCCACCCATACAGAACATCACCAAGTCGGCACCCAAGATGGTGCGTGACTTGAAAATGCGAAACGGCACCAAGGGGTGCGACGCCACTTTGAGTTCCCAGAAGACGAAGATGGCCAAGCCCACCGCACCACCGCACAACCACGACATGGTCTGATTAGAACCCCAACCCACCGCCGGAGACTCGACGACGCCGTAGATGATGGCGGCCAACGAGGTGGTTACCGCGACGGCACCGAAGATGTCGAGCTTGACGAGCGCGTCCTTGTTGCGCAGTTCCTTCAGATACAAAATGGCGCCCACCACGGCGGCCGCGCCGAAGGGCACGTTGATAAAGAACACCCAGCGCCAGCTAATGACACCGGTCAAAATGCCGCCGAGTAGTCCACCCACGGCACCACCCGCACCCGCCACCGCACTCCACGCGCCGATGGCCTTGGGCAAACGTGCGCCCTGAAAGGTCGTGATGATGATGGTCAGGGTGGCCGGCGACAAGATGGCGCCCCCGATGCCCTGCAGCGCACGCACGGCGATGATCTGACTCTGGTTCGCGGCAAGACCCGCGCCAATGGAGGCCAGAACAAAAATGGCAATACCCGTGAGGTACACCTTGCGGCGACCAAAGAGGTCCGCAGCACGGCCACCGAGAAGAAGGAATCCGGCGAAAGTGAGCACGTAGGCATTGACGACCCACTCAGATCCCGACGCGGTGAGATGCAGGCTGTGCTTCATGGACGGTAGTGCCACATTCACGATGGAGACGTCCAGCACGACCATGAACTGGGCAATACAGGCCAGCGTGAGGATGATCCAGTCAGGAACCTTTTTAGTTGTCATAGCAACCAACCCTACGGGTGACTAGGTCAGAGGTGGAACAGGTCGACGCTCGGCAGTCGCTCGTAGGACCTCGAGCCATCGCTTCGAGGATTCGGCCCAATCAAGCTCTCGATGTGCGGCCCAAAATGCCTCACTGATGGTGGCGGAATTGCGTGGCTGATCGAGCCACTTCTCGCAGGCTGTGGCGTAGCCGTCGATGTCATCGACCCCACAGCGCGAACCAGTAACTGCGTCCGACACGAGCAAGGCCGCCGCGTTGTCACGGTGAGTACTGGTCACCACGGGAGTTCCCATGGCGAGGGATTCGGCCGCGACGAGGCCGAACCCTTCACGGTCTGATGGTGCTAGCACGACCGCCGCCCCCTTCATCAGACCCCAGAGCTCCTGAGGGTCATCGATGCGATCGATGCGCGTGATGACATCGCCCAGACCGGCCTCGGCAATGGCGGCATCGATCTCCGTACCCATGGGACCGTGACCCACCATGGTGACGCGCGGACGGCGACCCCGGCGGACTAATTCTGCGACGGTGGCCACGACCACATCGGGGCGCTTTTGTTTTACGAAACGGCCCACGTAGAGAATGTCCGGAGCGTCGTCGCTCGCCGTGACCTGAGCGAGAGCGGCGCGATCGACCGCGTTCGGCACCACGACTTGCTGGCGTGAGGGCACCCCGGTGGCGGTGATTTTGTCGGCAAGCTGCTGGCTGGTGACGATGTTGTAGCGGGGCAGTCGACGCGCCACTCGCTCAACTACCGCCGAAATCAGACCCGTCGTTCCCATGTAGTCACGCCAGGTGGCCAGCCCCCACCATTCGTGCCAGGTGATGACCAGAGGGGTCCGGCGCAGCCACGCGGCCAGTCGAACAATGGGGATGTGCAGCAAGGGCATCTGGTCGGCATCAATGACGTCGAACCGTCGGGTCACCAGTTTTGCGGTGCCGAACGCCCACTTCAATGACTGGACAATGGAGCGGCGACCGGTGGCGTACATACCGTCGTTGCGGCACACCGCCCAGTACGAGACGGGGCCGACCGGAGGAGTGGACCACCACTTCATCGTGACGATGGTGAGGTCAACTTCGCCCGGCGGCAAGTGGTCAACGAGTTGCTGGAGCCGAGTCTCCCGACCCCCC
>CAISIU010000045.1 GCA_903885505.1 uncultured Actinomycetes bacterium
GGACCATTACGGGCAGCGCCTCATCACTAAAGCTCAGCTCGTCGATCTCTCTCACCCAGGCCACCGGCACCGTGACGGACAGCTCGGGCGTTATCACCGCGACCTTTAACGGCACCTTGGCCATTGGCTCAGGCTCACTCGGAGTGTCGGGTACCTATAACGCGGCAAATGACTGGTCGGTCACATTGTCGACAGGAACTTTGACCATTACATCGGGTATTTCCTTGACGTCCGCGACGGCGACGATCACTGAGGTTCCCACTGGCTCGTCGACGTCTGATGGCACGGTGACCGCCAGTTTTGGCGGCACACTCGCCATCGGTGGCGGTTCGGTCTCCGTCAGTGGCGTGTACCTCGCGTCGAACAATTGGTCCATCGTGGGATCGGTGAGTTCGCTGGGACTGACGTCGGGTATCGCCTTGACGTCGGCGACGGCCACGGTGTGCGACTCGCCGACCTCGTCGGTGAGTGGCTTGGCATCGTCATGCACCGCACCCGGGGTCAACGGGGGAGTGACGGCAAACTTCGCCGGTACCTTCACCATCTGGGGTGTCACCACGTCCGCGTCCGGTGTCATCAATTCATCGACGGGTGAGGATTCCTTCACCATTGCCGTGACGTCACCGATCACCGTCGTGACGGGCCTCGTCATCACGGGATTTTCGGCAACCTGGGACACCATGACGGGATTGACGGGTAACGCAAAGATCTCCCTGGGTTCTGCCGCGGTCGCGATTTCAGTCACCTACGCCTCTGGAAGTTCATGGTCTTTCACCGTCTCTGTCGGTTCCACGGGGTCGCTCTCTTTGTCGCCGCAGATTTCGGTCAGCGCTGCCAGTTTCGTGGGAACCATTTCCGACACGTCAGGAGTCGTGACCTGGGCGATGTACGCCACGCTGGGCAGCATCACGCTGGTACCGGGCTTTCTTACCTTGACCTCGAGCACCTTGTCGATCACGTCAACCTGTCCGACCCTCAACGGTTCCGTGTTATGCCCGACGGGAAGTAACACCACGTACCTCGGTCTCGCCGCCACGCTGGCGATTCAGTTGGGTACCGGGCAGAGCGATGCGAATCAGACGGTGAGCGTGGCGGGTGTCTATGGCGTGCAATCGGGCGGCTTCATCTTCCAGGCGACCATGGGAACTTTCACTATCGTGCCGGGCTTCCTCTCGATTACGAAGGGCTCACTCACGATTTCCTACGGTGACAGCCAAAGCGTGAACACGGGCAGTGTGGCCTTGCCCACCGGTGCGGGCAGCGTGAGCGGATACACGATCTCGGTCGCGGGTTCCATTGCCTTGAACTTGCCCGGCGACAACATGACCGTGCCGGTCACCTTTACCTATCTCGGCAGTGCCTCCAATTTCAACTTCGTGTCGGACCTTCCGGCCGGTGGCACCTTGGGATCAACCGGCGCGGCGCTCAGCTCACTGGCCTTCTCGTCGATGCCCGAGACCATCTCCTTGGGTGGGTTGATGGAAAGCATTCCCGCGAACACCCTGGTTCTCGGAGGATCCCTGGGTCTGCCGTCATGGCTCGCGACGTATCTCGGCTTTACCGTCCCGCAGGTTGACCTGTACGCCACCTACACCTCGTCCACGGTGTACAGCGTGTCGGCGGTGTTCCCCGAAACTTTCCCGATGTCAACCGGATCGAGTGACTTCACGATTTCTCTCGGCGACTTCATGTTGACCCTGTCGCAAAACGGTGAGAACTTCACCCAGGGCGTCAGCGTGTCGGGCACGATGACCACGTCCGGCTCCGCGGGAGACTCGTCCTTCAATGTCCAAGTGGGTCTGTCCTACAGCGACCTCAACGAGACCATCTCGGGATACATCCAGGCCGAAGGTCAAAACTGCACCATCGGCGTGATTCAAGGTGGATCGGAGCCCTCAAACTGTCAGGCCCTGTGGGCCAATGCCTTTGGTCTGAGTGGTCTCGATATTCAGACCGTCTCCATCCAGGTCACGATTGAACTACTTAGTGACCCCATTCCGCTACCGGGCCTTGGCCTGACGGCGAACATGGTGCTCACCGGACCACTCTTGAACGACCTGGGTGCCCAAAGCAACGTGCCGATCATGGCGGCGCTCAACCTGTCGGTGGCCAACCCCTGCATTGATGTCCAGATTGGTACTCCGGGCGCGAACCAGCCCAACGTGATCAACATTGGTGGTGTGATTTCGGCGAGCTACGCCGACCTCGTCGTGGCCCCCGATGGCTGCACCATCGGCACGGCGGTGATCGCCCCGGGCGTCGGATACGCGTTTACCGGTGCCTTCTTTGGCGTCTCGGTGTCGTTCTCGTCGTACATCACGACCTCGCCGACGATTGAATACACCGCGACCTTGGATGTCGGTCCTTTCAATATCCAGAACTTCGTTGAATTCCAGGGCGCGTCGGTCTATGTGAACTTCACCCCCACGTCGTTAAGTGTGGTGTTCTCCGGCAGCGCCACCATTGTGGGAGTGACCATTTCCCTCTCGGGTTCGGTGGGGTACAACTCCACGGCGGGTACGTCATGGATGAGCCTGAACGGCAGCCTGTCCAACTTCAACGTGTATGGGATATCGATAACCAACGCCTCCTTCTCGGCCGCCTATAACCAAGGCCCCGGCAGCGCACTCAGTTTCTCCCTGAGCTGTACGGGCGATATCAATATTCTCGGAAACTCCATTGACGTCAATCAGATGACCTTCAGCTACGCCAATGGTCAAGTCCAAACGATTTACCTCAACGTCAGTGCCAACATCAATGTGAGCAACGTCGCCAACATCGATGGCAACTTCACCTTCCAGGCAAGCGAGTCAAGTGGCACCTTCTCGCTGACCGCCACCGGCACCGTTTCCATTCCCGCGGCGGGCTTCTCGATGACCATCGCGGCGTGCCCCAATGGCGCTCCGGGACTATCCATCACGACCGTCGGATTCAACCTGTGCTCGGCGACCTTGTCGGAGTCCTTCTTCACCGCGACCCTGTCGGGTCAAATGTGGTGGGGGACGCCACCGGCGGGCACGATGATCATGAGCTCGACGGGCACCGCGGTCGCCGCGACGCAGGGTGATTTCTACTTCTCCGTGAGCAACGTCTCAATCGGAATCGCGGGATTTGGTGTCACCGGCTCGGTGGCCCTCGGTTACGTGAACTCGATTTTCTGGGCCCAGATTCAAACCTCCATCAGTTTGTCCAATACGTCCTCGGATGCCCCGATTTCCATCTCGGGATCGTTCACGTCGACCGGTGACTTCTCCTTCACCGGAACCGGCAATGTGTCGCTCGCGGGCATCAGCCTCAAAATGTCGGTGAACGCCTCGGCCGTCGGCTCCGCGGTCAGCGTGTCGGGTTCGACCACGCTGAACATTGCGGGTGCGCAGGTGTCGCTCTCCGGCACGTTCTCATCGGTGCCTGGTGGCGTCTCAGTCACCATGGTGGCGACCGCGAGTCTCACCATCAGCGGCTTCTCGCTGGGTTCCGCCACGGTGTCGCTGCAGGTCATCCCGGGAACGGAATTGGTGTCCATCAGTGACACGATGAGTCTCGGCGGAATCTTCACGGCGACGCTCAACGGCACGGTGGGTGCGCTGCACGGCACCGCGGTCTTCTACTTCTCCATCAACACGGGTATTTCCATCCCGGGCGTGTCGGTGTCGGGCGGCTTGGTGTTG
Organism: uncultured Actinomycetes bacterium; assembly: GCA_903885505.1. GTDB lineage: Bacteria > Actinomycetota > Acidimicrobiia > Acidimicrobiales > RAAP-2 > RAAP-2. Next base: position 3,669 of record CAISIU010000045.1, read on the forward strand.
ACGAACTGCACCAGCAGCGCGTGCACGGCTACGCAAGCAATGACCGCTCAAGTAACGGGACAGTTCAAGGACTCCCTCGGTACGGCGTATTCCTTCGCGACCTCCGTGAACCCCAACTGGTCCTTCACGGTGTCCGCGTCGGGTTCGACGAACTCGTGCACGGGGGTGACGAACACTGGACTCGTTCGCTACCAGTCGTGCTTTGCCGGTTCGTACTTCGTGGCCTTGTCGACCGCTAGCCCCTATTTGTCCTTCAGCCTGCAATTCCAGGCGTCGGTGCAGGCCAGTGACCTCAAGATCGTGACGAGCTGTCGCGGCAAGTGGTACAACCCGCGCACCTGGAAGTGCGATACGACCAGCAGCTGGGGCAACTGGTTCAACCTGGTCTCCGTCGGGGCCAGCGTGGACTCCGGTGGCAACATTTCCGCCAATTACGACGGTGTCAAATTCCGGATGAAGATCTAAATGAGGAGCCGTCACATGCGTGAACGCGTATCGACTACGAGTTCGACTGTCTCGCGACGCCGGCAACTACTCCTCGGCGCGGCGGCCACCGCCGTTCTGGGACTCGGCGGATCGGCCTCCGCCTCGGCGGCTCGACTGGAAGGCAGCGCACTGCGCGCCCTCACGTCCGTCAGCGACTCGCTGCTGCGAACGGTGGTCTCGGGCGTGATGCATCCGCACGGAACGGCACCGTCGTGTGGCCTCAACTGTGCGGGCCAAAACCTGACAGGGTCAAACTTCTCCAATATCAACCTCAGCGGCGTCAACTTTTCGAACGCCAATCTCAGTGGGGTGACGTTTTCGGGGTCCAACCTCACCAACGTGAACTTCACCGGCGCCAACCTCACCGGGGCCCTCTTTACGTCGAGCACGCTGCAAGGGGCGAACTTCAGTGGCGCGACGACCACGGGCGTGGTCTCGGGGGGCGTCGTGGGCACCACCGCCGCGGCGTCAACCACCACGATGGTGGCCAATGGCTATCTCATCGCCCCCGGCGCCAACTTGTCGCAGGCCCTCTTGTCGAATGCCGTCTTAAGCAATGCCAGTTTGATGGGCGCCAACCTCTCGAAGGCAACGTTGACGTCGGCGAACTTCACTAACGCCAACGTCTCGGGCGCCAACTTCTCGAGTGCGTCGGCGTCATTCACCACGTGGGCGTCGGCCAACGCCACCTCGGCAAACTTTCAGAGCGCGTCGTTGACCTACGCCAGCTTTCGCGGCGCCAATCTCTCGAGCGCGAATTTCACCTCCGCCGCCCTCACTCACGCCACGATCACTTCTTCCACTTTGAGCGCTGCGAACTTCTCGTCAGCGTCGACGAGTGGATTGATGTCGAGCGCGAATAGCGCGACGCCCGCTCCCGTCGTGCCCACCAACTGGACCTTTGTCAGCGGGACCTTGTTGGGCCCAAACGCCAACGCGGCGAATGCCAACTTGTCGGGAGCCAATCTCTCGAACCTGAACTTGACCAACGTGAATTTCGCGGGGGCCAACTTGTCGGGCACGAACTTAAGTGGCGCGAACCTCACCAACATCGCCTCGGGCAACGTCACGGCGAGTCCAGGGCCCACGCTCACGAACGGCTTTCGCCTCATTGGGGGCTACCTCGTGGGGCCGACGGCCAATCTGCAAAACGCTCTGCTCAGCGGGGCGAATCTCTCCGGCGTCAATCTCTCCAGCGCCAATTTCACCAATGCCGTCCTCAAGTCGACGAATGTGAGTGGTGCCAATCTGACGAATACGAATTTCACGGGAGCCAACCTGTCGTCGGCCCTCCTTAATAACCCCCCCGCCGTGATGTCGGGCACGAATTTCACTAACGCCACCTTGACGAGTGCCAATCTGACGGGAGCATCACTGTCGACGGTGATCCTCACGGGCACGAACTTGACGAACGCCACGATTGCCTCGGCCAGTCTGGGCAGCGTGAACCTCGCCAGCGCGAACTTGAAGGGCCTCTTGACGGGGTCTCTCACCGGAACGCCCATCTTGCCCCAGTACTGGCAGATGTTGAGCGGCCACCTGGTGGGCCCCGGGGCCAATCTCACCGGCGCAAATCTTGCCGGCAAAACCCTCACGAACATTTCCCATTTGCCCGGCCTCATTTTGGTCGGGGCGAATTTGTCGAACACCAACTTGAGCAACTCCGACTTGTCTCAAGACACGTTGACCGGTGCGAATCTGTCGGGTGCCAATATGACGGGCACGACGCTGACGGGGGTCATCTCGGGCTTCCTGGCCGGGAAGCCCGCCACTCTGCCGACGAATTGGTCCTTGGTCAGTGGGTATCTGGTCGGCCCCCAGGCCAACCTCTCGGTCGTGGCGAGCTCCTCTAATTCCGTCTTGCAGCAGCCGGCCGTGATGGCCGGCATGAATCTGTCGAATCAAAATCTGGCGGGAGCGACCTTCGCCGGTGCGAATGCGCAGGGCGCCAATTTCACCAACAGCATTTTGGCGGGCGCCAACTTCACGGGCACGAACATCTCCGCGGCTAACTTCTCCGGCGCCACTCTCGCGGGCGCCACGTTGACGAGCGCGAACGCGTCGAGTGCCGTTTTTATGAACGCCAAGCTGGCGAACGTCACGATTACCTCGACCAGTTTTGCCAACGCCAACCTTCAATTCACCACCTCGGGCTTCCTCTCGGGCCAGCCCAGCGCCTTGCCGACGAGTTGGGGACTCGCCAATGGTTACTTCATTGGACCTAATGAAGATTTGACGGGAGTGAATTTGGCCGGGGCGCAGTTGACCAACGTCAACATGTCCGGCGACACTTTGACGAAGGTGCGTTCGGGTGGCTTGATCGGCACGCCGACCGGCTACCCCACCGGGTGGACGATTCTCGGTGGATACCTGATCGGCCCCGGGGCTGACTTGACCTCCGCCAACCTCGCGAACCTCAACTTCCAGAGTGCCAACCTGACCAATGCGATTCTGACGTCGGCAAATGTGTCGGGTGACAATTTTGCCAGCGTGACGCTCACCGGTGTGGTGTCGGGACGCCTCAGCGGGACCCCCGTCGCCGTGCCGTCGAACTGGATTCTGACCGCGGGTTACTTCATTGGCACGGGGGCCAACCTCACGGGAGCCAATCTCTCGTCAGCCTCACTGTCGGGCTCGAAGACGGGCTCACTGGTGGGCGTGCCCGCGAGTTTGCCGAGCGGGTGGGTGTTTGCCAGTGGCTACCTCGTCGGTCCCGGTGCTCAATTGCAAAATGCCAACCTGTCGGGAGCCGCGCTCGCCGCGGTGAATTTGACCGGCACCAACTTGTCGGGGACGAACCTCACCGGGGCCAATCTCTCCGGCGCGAATCTGACGAACGCCACGTTCGCAAATGCGAATCTGTCGAATGCTCAATTGTCGGGCAGCAAGGTGTCCGGCGCCAACTTTTCAACAACCACTTTGCTGGGCACGCTCACCGGGGCGATGTCCGCATCGACCGCTCCCACATTGCCCTCGGGGTGGCTATTTGTCGGTGGTTACTTCGTGGGTGCTCAGGCCAACCTGACGGGGGCCATTTTGGTGAATCAGAACTTGGCGGGTGCGTCGTTGACCTCGGCCAACTTCACGTCGGCCAACCTCACGGGCGCCAATCTCAGCGGTGCCAATTTGACCTCGGCCACGTTCACCGGCGCCAACCTCGCCACCGCCAATCTGTCGGGCGCGATCTTGACGGGCGTCATCTCGGGCAACGTGGTCGGAACCGCGAACGCACTGCCCACCTCTTTTTCGATCACCGACGGTTTTCTCATCGGGCCCAACGTCAATCTCTCGGGGGCCAACCTCGCCAACCAAAGTTTGGATGGCTGCAACTTCACCGGAGTGAATTTGACCGGCGCCAACTTGTCCGGATCGATATTTACCTCGAAGACGAATCTGAGCGGTGCGAACCTGACGAACGCGAACCTCGCCAACGCGAATTTCACGAACGCCACCATTGCCTCATCGGCGACATTGACCGGCGCGAACTTCAGCTCCGCCAACTTGTCAAACGCCACGTTGACCAACGTGTCGTTCTCGACGGCCAACTTGTCAAACGCCACCGTGCAGGGTGCCGTGCTCACCGGTGCGTCATTGTCAAGCGCCACCGTGTCGGGTCTCATGTCCGGCGGCACCACCGGACAGCCGGCGAGTCTCCCGACGGGCTGGTATCTCGCCACGGAGGACTACTTGATTGGCCCGGGGGCCAACCTGACGAACGCGGACTTCTCGAATTCGAACCTCACCGCCATCGGCACCTTGAACTTCAGTGGCACCGACCTCAGTGGAGTGTCCTTTTATAACTCCAACTTGACCAACGCCAATTTCACGAACGCGAACCTGACCGGTGCGAATCTCAATACGGCCGACATGGTGGCGACCAATCTCACGGGTGCGGACCTCACCAATGTGGACTTAAGTTCCGCGAACCTCGAGCAATCGAACTTTACGAACGCGACTATGACCAACGTCTCGTCGTCAGGCTTCATCTACAACTTGGTGTCACCCGCAGTCCCGCCGACCTTGCCCGCCGGATGGGTGATGGAAGGTGGCACGAACCCGGTGGGGAGCCTCAACAGCTTCTTGGTGGGCCCGGGAGCCAATCTCTTTGGCGTGAGCGCGGCGGGGAAGAGCTTTTCCGGCATCGACCTCACGGGCGTGAGCTCGGGTTACATGGCGTCGTGCCCCTCGAGTTTGCCGACCAACTGGGTGTGCACCGAGGGTTACCTCGTGGGGCCGGGGGCGAACTTTGCGTATGCCGACCTGTCGGGGATGAATCTCATCGACGACAACATGTCGGGCGCGAACTTCGCCAACGCGAACTTGACCAACGCCAATCTGGACGGGGCCAACTTGACGAATGCCGTCTTTCAGGCCACCACCTGCCCGAACGGCCAGCTGTCGGTGGACAGCACCAGTTCCGGCAACATCACGAGCTCGTCGTGTGCGGGTGAATTCACCATTCAGCCCATGTTCGCGTGGCAGCAAGGCAGCGGGAACTCCCCGCTCAACGTCCTGATCAACGGGGTGCTGACCACGAAACTCGGCGGAGCCAATACGCAGTCGACCCCCGCCATCACCGCGATCCAAGACGGCTACGCCATCGCCTTCAATGAAGGTGGCGCCCCCATGGCGTACAGCTCGGTGACGGGAACCTTTACGCAAATTGGTGGTGCCATGACGGGTGCTCCGAGTATCGCGCCGAACCAAACGGGTTACTTCGCGGCCTTCCGTGGCACCAACAACGGTGCCTACGTGTACAACTCGCTCACGGGCGTTCTCAGCGAAGTGGGCACCGGCGTGGGGCAAAACCCGTCGATCACGCAGTTTGACGGTGGCTACATCTTGGCCTACGCGGAAACCAACGGCTCTATGTATACCTATAACTCGGTGACGGGCGCCACCACGGCGCTGGCGGGTTCGGGTCCGTCGGCTCCCTCCATCGCGACGAACGGAATGACGTGGGAGATTGCCATTCAGGGCACGAACAGTTTGCTGTACACCTACTCCTCCGCCAACCCGGTGTGGAATGGCAACGTCACGCCGGCAGTGATCGCTCCGTCAATTACCCCCACGAGCTACACCTCGACAGGCTTCGAAATCGCTACGTCGAGTTCGACGAATCACTACAACATTTCGATTTGCCCGAACGCGACGGCGGCGTGCACCTTCACGAACAACTGGTCGAACGTGACGGCTTCGGTGGTTGACATTGATGGCCAAATCGGCGTGGCTCTGCTTGGTAGCGGCAATAACTTGCTCTACGGCTGGACGACGGGAACCATTTCCGGATGGCCGGCCAATGGCGCTAATGCCATGACCACCCAGCCATCGGTCACCTGGTAGCGAGTTCGCCCTAGTGGGCGTGAACGATTAGCTCGTCGGCTTGGCCGGCACCGACAGTATTCAGGGGGGTGACGGCGATCATCCTCGTCGTGGCCCTCGACAGGCCATGGATGGCGAGGGACGTCTTCGTGCCCGAAATGCTCCGAGTGAGCAGGTGCCCGGTGGTGGTCGTGGCGGTGACCAGGTAGTGCACCGGCGTCAGGCCAATAGCTGGCGCGGCCCACGACAACAGCGCCGTGGACCCGCTCCAGCGCACCGACAGGTTCCTCACGGACGCGGGCAGCACCGAAGCGGTGGCGAGCCATAGTTGAGCGCTACCGAACTTGGCGATGGCCAAGGAGGCCCGCGCGGGATTCACGCTGACACCCGTGAGGTTTCCCCCGAGGGTCATGGTGCGCAGGGTGACTCCGGTTTCGAGATCGACCACCGAGAGAATGCCCAGCGACGTGGTGACGTAGGCGAGGTTGTTGCGGGTATCGACGTCCAGGGCCTGGGGGTTTCGCGACACCGCAAAGGTGTGGATGAGCGAGTTGCTCGCACCATCAATCACCGAGAGGCTCGCGGAGCTGGCGTTGGCGACGTACAGCTCGTTTCGAGCGGAGTCGACGGCGAGTGCGGTGGGCGATGTTCCTACGTTGATGGTGGCCACGACGGCGTTGTTATGAATCACGCTCACGGTGTTGTCGAAGCTGTTAGCGACGTCAACCACGTGGGTCACACTGTTCACGGCAACGGCACTAGCGCCATTTCCGGTGTCGATCGTGGCGACAACCGAGTGGCTCATCTCGTTGATGGCGTAGAGCGTCGCCGAACCACTGTCGACGACGTAGAGAAGATGGGTCGAGGGGTCAATCGCGAGGGCGACCAGTATGCCGCCTATCCAGATCGAGCCGACCACCGTGTTGGTGGTCGTGTTCACGATGTCGACAGAGGCGTCGTTTCGATTTGCCACAAACAAGAGTTGCGCGGCGGAATCCAGTGCCAGCGCCGTGGGGCCGGAACCCACGGCCACCGTGGCGACAATTTGCCCCGTCAGGCCATTCAGGACCGAAATGCTGTTACCAGACGAGTTGGCAACGTAGGTAGTGCCCGAGGGCGACGTCAGCACCGCTGACGGGTGTGCACCCACGGTCGCGGTCGCGACCGGGGCCACGCCGTTGAGATTGGTGGCGAACAAGGTGCTCGACCCCGCCATCGTGCTGTACAGCATGCCGGTGGAGTTGACCAGAGCGAGGGCGACGGGTATTCCCGGCGTGGTGAGCGAACCGGACACCGTGTGGGTCGCGCCATTGATGATCGAAATCGACGAACTGAGCGCATTGGCGACCACGACGGTGTTGGACGCCGAATCGACCGCGAGTCCGGTGGGGTCGGTCCCCACGTTCACTGAGGCAGTGACGGTGTTGGTCACACCGTTGATGATGGATATGGAGTGGCTCGCACCATTAGTCACGTAGACCAGGTGGGTGAGGGGGTTGACCGCCACGCCAAAGGGCTGCAATCCCACCGTCACGCGGTGGGTGACGAGCAGGGTGGTTTCGTCAATAACCGAGACAGATTGCGAGTCTCGGTTGGCGACGTAGATCTGATGACTAGAGGCGTCTGACGCCAGGCCCACCGGAAAGCTTCCCACGGCCACGGTACCCATCAACTGGCGCGATGACGTGTTGATGACCGAGACAGAGTTATCGGCACTGTTACTGACGTAGAGGCGGTGAGCGGTGACGTCAAGGGTGGCCGCCGTGGGGAAGTGGCCGACGTGGACCACTGTCAGCACTCGTCGGGTCAGAGTGGAGATCACCGACACGTCATTCGAGCCTGAATTGACGACGTACAGACGATGCGACGCGGAATCGAGAGCCACGCCCGCCGGCCGGTGACCAACGGAGATGGTGGCCGTCGTGGTGTTCGACGAGGTGCTAACAACCGAGACGTTGTCGGTCGCATCATTCACGACGTACACCACCTGCTTCTCGAGGTCCGCGACGATGCCGGAAGGGTTGGCACCAACGTTCACGGTCACCGCCGGCGCCGACGCCCCGCTCATGGTGGCCTGCCCGGTGGCGAAAAGTGACACCATCACCGTGGCCAGAACAAGGGAAAACGTGGAAGAGGTGATCTTCATGGTGCTCGATTCTGCCGTCGATGCGGACGCACCAAGAGACTCGCCAATCTACCGGAGTCACCGCGCGTCTCGAGGGTGACGGTCGCCGACAGTTGAGCATCGCGACGTGACCCCGAAGCCCTCACGCGTCGATGAGAATGTGGCATGACTAGATCTGATTCGTCAAACGCGGCAGACATCTTCGGGGTCGCGATTCTCGACTGGGCTCGCGGGGGCGACGAATTCGAAATCTTTGAGCGCGACGACGGCTTCTTTTGTGAGGGAGATGGCCGTGGCGCCTACCTCTCTCCCGTTCGCGACTGGTTCGATGCCGAGCGATGGGCGTTGAAGAAAGTTCGCGGCCGCGTCCTCGATGTGGGCTGTGGTGCAGGCCGTGTATCCCTGGAGCTTCAGCGCCGTGGAATTGACGTTGTCGGAATTGACTCGTCAGATCGCGTGGTGCAGGCAACTCGTGAGGTGGGCGTGGAGAACGTGTGGCATCGCTCCATCGCGGAGATGAAAACCGACCTCCACGAATTCGACACCATCGTCCTCTACGGCAACAACTTCGGCATGCTGGGCACCGCAGCGGCCACCAAGAAGTGGTTTCGATCCTGGGCGCAGCTGGTGAACCCCGACGTTCGGATCTTGGCGGTGAGCACCAGTCCCTATTTCGGTGGCGCTCCCTGCATTACTCGTGACTACTTCCATCGGAACAAAGCGTTGGGTGAATTACCCGGTCTGCTGCGATACCGATACCACTACCAAAACCTGGTGGGCCCCTGGTGGAAGTGGCTCTTCGTCTCCCAGGGGGAGATGCGCCAGCTCCTTAAGGGGACCGGTTGGTATGTGGAGTCCATCATCAGCTCAAAGCCCAGCGAACCCTACGTCGCGGTGTTGGCGCTGGATGGCTCGCTGCCCTCTCGTCGGTGAGTCGTTGATTGACAGCTGGTTGCGAGGGTTTTTGAAGTGTGGATGCTTGAGTGGCTGATCACAACCAGAATTCGCCCTAGCCGTGAGAATCGATATTCTTAGATCAGCCCTGAGCCGGCCTAACGTTTGCCGAAGCGAGAGGCTCATCTTGGTTGATCCGCTGCGGTGAAGATGGAAATCGAATGCGTTAAATCGATACAGACACTTTCGAAGGTTGTTGAGTTATGCGATCCCATGCGAGTCGCGGTAGCAAAGGCCTACGCGATATTGAAGTCTCTTTCACCAATTTCCGTTGTGCGAACGCATTTCTTTGCAGGGTGAATCGCGACGGGAATCTTGGACACTAAATCCTCTGAGAGGATGTGTCTATGTCAAATTCAACCCGTTACTCGCCGGAGCTGCGTGAACGAGCAGTGAGGATGGCGGGCGAGAACCGCGCGGACTACAAGTCCGAGTGGGCCACGTTCGTTGGCGTCAGCAAGCTCTTCGGCATGTCTCCGGAAACACTCAGATCGTGGGTGCGCAAAGCCCAGATTTACTCTGGATCTCGTCCGGGACTGTCTTCGGACGAGCGTGCCAAGCTCAAGGCCCTCGAGCGCGAAAACAAAGATTTGCGACGCGCAAATGCCATTTTGCAGGATGCGTCGATTTTCTTCGCGACTGCGCTCGACGGTCAAACAAAGAGGTAGTTGCTTACATCGAGGCCCGGAAGGCTCGATGGGGAGTCGAGCCGATCTGCAGAGCCTTGCAGTTCGCTCCCAGCACCTACTACGAAGCCATGGCTCGCCCTCCGAGCGCTCGCGCCCAACGTGACGAAGTTCTAAGACCCGAGATCCACCGCGTGCACCAAGCCAGTCTCGACGGTTGCTACGGCGCCAAGAAGTTCTGGAAGCAGCTCCAGCGTGAGGGCATCGATGTTGCTAACTGCACGGTGCGTCGGCTCATGAAACAAGAGGGTATTACGGGCGTTCGTCGCGGTCGGCAGTTCAAAGTCACGACAATCTCCGATGAGCACCATCGACGACCCAACGACCTCGTTGATCGCCAGTTCGTCGCCTCGACACCGAACCGACTCTGGGTCGCGGACCTCACCTACGTCAAGACGCACACCGGATGGACCTACGTGGCCTTCGTTATCGATGTCTTCTCACGAGCCATCGTGGGCTGGCAGGCCTCGACCTCGCTGCGCAGTGATCTAGCCATTGATGCTCTCGAGATGGCGATCTATTCGCGCAACAGCCAGGACCTCTCGCAACTAGTTCATCACAGCGATCGCGGCGTTCAATATTTGAGCATTCGCTACTCCGAGCGACTCGGCAGTGCCGACATCGTGGCCTCGGTGGGGTCCAAGGGCGACAGCTACGACAATGCCCTCGCCGAGTCGTTCAACGGACTCTACAAGAACGAACTGATTCACCGCAAGGGACCCTGGCGCAATGTCGAGCACGTGGAGTGGGAGACCCTTAAATACGTCGACTGGTTCAATAATCGTCGAATTCACGAGGCACTGGACTACGTGCCTCCAGCCGAGTTCGAAGCCGCCTACTATGAATCCAACGAGTCAGAAACTCTGGCCGTTTTGGAAACGATTTAGTCTCCGGGATACCCGTCGCGATTCAGGGTGGGCACCCTGTGCCTTGAATCGCTCGACTCGCGACTGTCGCTTGGAATTGGTGGCCACGACCACAGATCCATGGCATCTTTTTGTCGGAACCCGGCAAGACTGTCGTTGGATCCCACGCATCGGCTTGTGATGCAATCTGCGGGAACTTAGTTTTTAAGTCATTGAAGCCAGCTAGGACTCTCTTGTTGCGACAGTAAGGGCACCCAGTGCCCTTACTTCGATTGGCAATTGATGCCTGCCAAGTGTGCCCTAAATCGCAAATCCAATCTTGAATTTTGTTGCTTCCGGCGGTGACGCCTTTAGGGTCCCAGCCATACGCTTGGAAGGCAATTTCGGGATGGGTTTCCGAAAGCGGCTCAGGCACATTGCAAATGTACCGCCGAGATTTCTGACATTCAAAGTGATACTGCCGCGCCGGCGCTCATTCATGGAGCCAGGCGGGCTTCGCTGCCGCCGGCCACTCTTCCTGAAGCACCCACCGCGTCGTTGATCAGAGCCGGCGGTGGGGGTTGAACCCACGACCTACTGATTACAAATCAGTTGCGCTACCACTGCGCCACACCGGCAAGTGGCCACAGTCTAGAACCGGTGAATATCGCCAGTATCGAGCGACTTCGCCCACGGTCTCGTGCGGACCTAGGCTGAGGCGATGGCTCGTTCTTCTGACTCGGGACGCCACTCGGCGACCTATCAGCCCTCACCGCTCA
>CAISIU010000046.1 GCA_903885505.1 uncultured Actinomycetes bacterium
CGCGGCCATTCGCGCCCTAGCTGACTTTGACACGCTGAATGCCGAAGTCACCGGTGACGAGCTCATCATTCGCCGCAGCATCAACGTCGGCGTCATGAAGAGCCTGCACCCCGACGGCATGCTCGTGCCGGTGGTGCACGCGGCAGGCACTTTGTCGGTGCGGGCCTTCGCCCGTCGCTTGACAGACCTCGACGAGCGCGTCGCAACGCGTCAATTGATGACCGATGACCTCATCGGCGGATCGATCTCCTTCCTGCTCGCGCCCTCGGCGAACACCACCTACGCGCTGCCCTTGCTCATCCAGCCCCAAGTGGCGGCGTTGGCCATCGGTGCGGTGCGTGAGGTTCCGGTCGTTCGTGACGGTGCCGTCGTGGCCGGTCGCACGGTGACGGTGGGACTCAGCTTTGACCACCGCGTCATTGAGCCGGTGCGCGCCGCGGCCTTCTTGGACCGCATTGGCGCCGTGCTGAGCGAGCTCGACATCGCCGCGGAGTGCTGACGTGGTTCGCCTTCGGTACCTGGGACGAATCACGTTTCCGGAGGCGAACGACCTGCAGCACGCCCTGCTTGAGGCGACCGACGACTACGTCTTAGTTTTCGAGCACCCCGCCACGTATACGCGCGGCGTGCGCACCAAGGACGAGAACCTTCTCGTCCCCGCTGGCGAACTGCCGGGACCGCTGTTTGAGGCCGATCGCGGTGGTGACGTGACGTATCACGGCCCAGGACAAATCGTGGCCTGGGCAATTGCCACGGTGGCCGATGACCCCTCTGCCGGACGCCGGCACGTGGAGCGCCTCGAAAACGCGATGGCCTCGGTCATTCGTCAGTTCGACCGCGAGGGTCGCCTCGGCCTCGTCGGCACCAAGGATGGCTTCCCAGGCATCTGGGCGCACCTCGAGACTCGGCCCGTCAAGATCGGTCAAATTGGTGTGCGCACCGAACGCGACCGTCAGGGTCGCCGTCGCACCCTTCACGGCATCGCGCTCAACGTCAACCCGGACTTACGTCACTTCGCCGCCATCGTGCCTTGCGGCATCCCGGAGTTTCCGGTGGGTTCGCTTCACTCCTTGGGTTGCGAGGTGGATCTCGTTGAGGTCACTCGCGAAGTGGGTGTCGCGATTGCCGCGTCCCTCGGAACTGAGGTCACGACGCAATCGGTGGACCTTCAGGGGGCAACGGGCGGAACTGAGCGCCCCCTCATTCGTCGACTTCGCGCGGCCGGCGTGGTGCCCGAAGACGGACTCGCGATTAGTCAGCGCAAGCCCGAATGGCTACGCATTCCCGCGAACATGGGGGAGAACTACACCAGCCTGCGCAAGATGACCGAAGACCTTCGTCTCGTCACCGTCTGCGAAGAGGCGGGCTGCCCCAACATTTTTGAGTGCTGGAATGACGGCACCGCCACCTTCATGGTCAATGGCGAACGCTGCACCCGCGCCTGTGGCTTTTGCCTCGTCGACACCCGCAAGCCACTGGCCCTTGACCCGACGGAACCCGAGCGCGTCGCCGAGGCGGTCGTGCGCCTCAACTTGCAGCACGCCGTGATTACCTGCGTCGCGCGCGACGACTTGGCCGACGGGGGAGCGGGCGCCATTGGCGACACCATACGCGCCATTCGTGCGCGTCGACCCGAGACCCAAATTGAGGTCCTCGTGAGTGACTGCAAGGGTGACCACGACAGTCAGCGACTGATATTTGACGCCCGTCCCGACGTGATGAATCACAACATGGAGACTGTGGCGCGCCTGCAGCGTGCGGTGCGTCCGAGTGCGGGGTACGCCCGATCGCTCACCATCTTGGCTCGCTCGAAGGCGCAGGGCCTCGTGACCAAGTCGGGTTTCATGGTGGGACTGGGCGAAACCATGGACGAAGTGCGTGAGCTCCTTATTGACATGCGCGCCGCGGGCGTCGATATCGCCACCGTGGGCCAATACCTTCGTCCGACCACTCGCCACCTGCCGGTGGCGCGCTGGTGGACGCCGGAGGAGTTTGCCGAGATTGAGGCCGTTGGCATGTCACTCGGTTTCGCTCACGTGCAAAGTTCGCCGCTCACCCGGTCGAGCTATCACGCGAAAGGTGCGGCCAACGCCGCTCAGGCCGTCACCTTGACCGGTCGGCGCTAGCCCCTACGATGGCCGCCATGCGTCGTTACTTTCCGCACCTCGCCGTCGCCCTCGTGCTCGCTATCGGTGCGGTCGTCGCCCTCGTCGTGACCTCGTCGTCTAATCCTGGACCCTCGACAGTGTCCTCGGTGCCCGTGTTGCCGCTGACCGGCACCACCGTGACCTTGTCGGTACATGGTTGCGGCAAGAACGCCCCGACTCTGTCGACCTACACCACGCAGATTGCGGCCGCGGATGTCGGTCACGTCATGGCGTTTCAACTGCCGAAGTCGACGGTGGTCGTTCTCGCCCCCGTGGGCTACCAGTGCAAGGGCGGCGCCGCTGCCATCAAAGCGTTATCCGCGGCGGGCCAAGTGAATATCTCGGGTCCGACCAGTTCGAATCCTTTGACCGAGCAGGTCATCTACGGCGTGGTCGCCGACCACGTCACCATTCCTTTCCCGTATAGCTGCATGTGGCCTGACATCAAGACGAGCAAGTGCTACTCGTGGACTCACTTGCCCGGCACCACCTTCACCGCCTGGGCAAAGAGCCACGCCACCTTCACCGCCGGTGACTCGGCCAACCTCGCCTGGGGCTCATTCGGTATGGGTGTCAACGAGGGCAGCAACGTGCTGTACCAGTACGTCTGCGTGCTCAAGACCGCACTCTCCGCCACCTACCCCTCGACACCGGGGGCCGCGATTTGTCGGAACAACCCCGACATCTTGGCCTCTCAACTCGGAAACTAACCCCTAGATACAAAGGACATCATGCGCCGTCTCATCCCTCACCTCGTACTCGCCACTTTGACCGTGGGCGCCGCCTGTGCGGCGCTGCTGCCCTCAGTGATTCGAAACGCCACCTTGACCGCCGTCACGCTGGATGTGAAGCAGTGCGGCCCCAAGGCCTACGCCATCACGGATAAGACGATCACCGTCCGCGTGCCCTCGGGTGAAGTGGGCCACCTCACTGCCTACGGCTTGCCCTTTACGTCCCAGGCCATCATTTCACCGGCCTCGGCCGCGTGCGCGGTCAACCTCTATCCCTTGTCGTCGCTCACCGACGGCGCCGTCATCCAGACGCAAACGGCGGGGGGCGAATCGGTACAGAGCGTCACCTACGTGGTGGTGAAAGACGGCGGCACCATTCCGTCGCGCCTGGCCTGTTACTGGCCGTCGATTCAGTCCGACCAGTGCGCCTCGACTCTGACGGGACTCATCCCGCACATCACCGAGTGGGGTGCATCGCACGCCCTGTACGCCGGATCAAAGGGCAATGCGTTCGCCAAGTTGCAGTTCGGTGCCGGCAAGATCGCGGGCGCACAGGTGACCTACCTCGCGCAGTGTGAAGAGAACACGAAGCCCGTGGGTGCCAACCAGGCCTGCGAGACCAACCTCGACGTGTTGGCGCAGCAGTTCGTCAACAGCTAAACGACGAAGTACTTCGCCTGCGGGTGATGGCAGATAATCGCGTCGGTGGTCTGCTCGGGGTGTAGCTGGAAACCTTCGGAGACCGACACGCCAATGCGTCCGGCATCGAGCAGTTCCACCACCTTGGCGTTGTCTTCCAGATTCGGGCAGGCGGGGTAACCCCAGGAGTAGCGACCGCCACGGTATTGCTGGCGGAAGAGTCCAAAGAGGGTCGGGCCGTCTTCGTCGGCGTATCCGAGTTCCTCGCGGATGCGGCGGTGCCACATTTCCGCCAGGGCTTCGGCCATTTCGACACCCAGGCCGTGCAGGTGCAGGTAGTCCTGATACGCGTTGGCCTCAAAGAGTTCGCTGGTGCGCTCTGACACGCGCGGACCCATGGTCACCAGCATGAAGGCTGCGTAGTCCTGGTCGCGCCCGACGGGGCGGAAGAAGTCGCTGATGCAGTAGAAGGGTTCCTTGGCCTGACGCGGGAAACTAAAGCGCATGCGCTCGCTTTGGCGCGTCTCGTCGGTGTACAGAACGAGGTCGTCACCGTCAGCCGCCGCGGGCCAGTAACCCCACACGACTTGAGGAATGAGCAGGTCGCCGGCCTTGGCCGAGGCCAACTGGTCGCGCAGCACGGCGCGGACACGGTCCTTAAAGGCGGTGTCGTCCTCACCCTCGTTCGGGCGATAGCCCCACTGGTTGCGAAACAGTGCGGTGAGGTTGAGGTACTCGGCAATGTCGTCGAGGCTCATCCCCTTGGCGACTCGAGATCCGATAAAGGGCGGGGTGAATAGCTGCGGGGCGTCCATGACGTCAGGACTGCGCGCCGGCACCCCTTCGGGGCGAACCGTGCTCTGCGGTCGCAGGCGACTCGGCACCGTGCTCGCGGAGATCTCGCGGCCAAAGTTGTCATCGCTGGCGGCGCCCGCGCGAATCTCGCCGAGGCGATTCAGCACGCTCAAGCCCTCAAAAGCGTCCTTGCCGTAAAAGAGGCGGCCGTTGAAGACTTGGCGCAGGTCGCGCTCCACGTAGGAGCGAGTGAGCGCCGCGCCACCCAAAATGACGGGTAGGTCGCCGTAGCCGAGTTCGTTCATGACTTCGAGGTTCTCGCGCATGATCAGCGTGGACTTCACCAACAGGCCACTCATGCCGAGGGCGTCCGCGGAATGTTCATCCACGGCCGCGAGCATCTCGTTGATGCCAATCTTGATACCGAGGTTGACGACCTTGTAACCGTTGTTGGTGAGGATGATGTCCACCAAGTTCTTGCCAATGTCGTGCACGTCGCCCTTCACGGTGGCGAGCACGACGGTGCCGCGACCCGCGTCGCCGGACTTTTCCATGTGCGGCTCGAGGTAGGCCACCGCGGTCTTCATGGTTTCCGCACTTTGCAACACAAAGGGCAGCTGCATCTCGCCGGCCCCGAAGAGGTCGCCGACAATCTTCATGCCTTCCAGCAAGTGGTCGTTCACGATGGTGAGGGGTGCCAGTCCGCTCGCCATGGCCTCATCGAGGTCAGATTCGAGGCCGGGGCGCACGCCATCAATGATGCGGCGGCGCAGTCTCTCGACGAGAGGGAGGTCGGCCAGGCCGTCCGCGCCACCCGAGGACAGCTTCACGCCGTCAAAGAGCTCAATGAGGGTGCTGAGAGGGTCGTAGCCCTCGTGACGACGGTCGTAAATGAGGTCGAGGCAGGCCTGGCGCACGTCGTCGCTGATCTTGGCCAAGGGCAAGATCTTGCTGGCGTGCACGATGGCGGCGTCGAGGCCGGCAGTGACCGCTTCGTGCAGGAAGACGGAGTTGAGAGCTTGGCGCGCCGCGGGGTTTAGCCCGAAGGAAATGTTCGAGAGGCCGAGCAAGGTGTTGACGCCCGGCAATTCCGCCTTGATGCGCCGAATGGCTTCCAGAGTTTCAATGCCGTCACGACGGGACTCTTCCATGCCGGTGGACAGGGGCAGGGCCAGGGTGTCAATAAAGATGTCGTGTGCGGCGATGCCGTAAGTTTCAGTGGCCAGGGTGACCATGCGACGCGCGATGTCGAACTTCCACTGCGCGGTGCGGGCCTGACCCTCTTCATCGATGCAGGTGGCCACCAGGGCCGAGCCAAAGTCACGGGCCAATTCCATGAAACCGTTGAGTCGGGTGCCGGGGCCCTCGCCCTCTTCGAAGTTCACCGAGTTGAGCATGGCCTTGCCACCGAGCCAGGTCAACGCAGCGCGCGCCACCTTGGTTTCGGTGGTGTCCACCATGATGGGTACCGACGACTGGGTGCACAGGCGACTCATCAGGTCGTCCATGTCGCGCACGCCATCGGCGCCGGTGTAATCCACGCACACGTCCAAGATGTGGGCGCCTTCGGCGATCTGATCTCGGGCCATGGCCACGCAGGTATCCCAATCGCCCGCCAACATGGCTTCGCGGAACTTCTTTGAACCGTTGGCGTTGGTGCGTTCACCAATGAGCAGGGCGCTGCGGTCCTGCTGGTAGGCGGTGGAGGAGTAGATGGATGATGCGGCGGGCTCAAGAACGGGCTGGCGGTTGGCCGGCGTGAGGTCGCGCACGGCGTTCACCACGGCGGCGAGGTGCTCGGGCGTCGTGCCACAGCAACCACCCACGGCGGTGACGCCAAAGTCGGCGACGAAGCGCGAGAGGTGGTGCGCCAGTTCGTCTGGGGTGAGGTCGTAGTGCATCTTGCCGTCGACCACCGAGGGCAGGCCGGCATTGGGCAAGCAGCTGAGGGGGAGCGGGCACGAGTCCGAGAGCTGACGCAGCGGCTCGTACATTTCGACCGGCCCCGTGGCGCAGTTCAGGCCCATTACGTCAATGCCCAGGGGCTGTAGCGCGGTGATCGCGGCACCGATTTCCGTGCCCGGCAGCATGCGACCGGTGAGCTCGATGGTGACTTGGGCCTGGAGAGGCACCTCTCGGCCGTGGCGAGCCATGGCGCGGCGACAGGCCGCCACCGCGGACTTCACCGACAACACGTCAAACATGGTCTCGATCAACAGCAGGTCCACGCCACCTTCGAGAAGGGCGTAGGCCAGCTCCTCGTAGCTCGCCGCGAGGTCGTCATAGGTGATCTGTCCCAGCGAGGGGAACTTGGTGCCCGGGCCGATGGATCCCGCCACCCACTTGGGGCTACCCGGTGAGGCGTATTCGTCTGCGGTGCGCCGCGCAATCTGGGCCGCGGCGTAACCGAGCTCGTGCGCCTTCTCGGGAATGCCGTACTCGTTCAAGACGACGGAGAAGGAGCCGAAGGAGTTGGTCTCGATGACGTCGACACCCACGTCGAGGAACGATCGGTGCAGATTCGCGATGGCGTCGGGGCGCGTCAGCACGAGGATTTCGTTGCAGCCTTCGAGAGCCGCGCCTCCGAAGTCGTCAGCCGTCAGATGCTGCGTCTGCAGGTTCGTGCCGGTCGCTCCGTCAAAGATGACGGCCCGACGGGCGAGGGCGGCAAGGTAGGGGTCGCTCGTGGCGTTCATTGCTCGCGAAGGCTACCGCAGTCTTATGAAGGGGCGAGCAGGCAGACCGCTACTCTCCACCTGTGAAGATTTACTCGCGCCATGGAGACGACGGTACGACGGGACTGCTCTTTGGTGGGCGGGTTCTCAAGTCGGCCGAACCTATTGAAGTCAACGGTGCCGTTGACGAGGCGCAAGCCTCACTCGGATGGGCACGAGCGGTGGCGGGCCCCGAGCACGCCTTGGCCGACCTCACCATTCATCTTGAGCGCGACCTGTGGGTCTTGATGGCCGAAGTGGCCACCTTGCCGGAGAACCGCGAGAAGCTCACGCCGGATGCGACCTTGGTGACAAACGCCATGGTCGATGCCCTCGAGGCGAACATTGATCGCCTGTCGGCCGACATCGAGATTCCGCGCGACTTTGTCGTGCCGGGCGAGAACCAGATCGCCGCGGCCTACGACGTGGCGCGCACCGTGATTCGCCGGGCGGAAAGAATTGCGACGCAATACCCGCTGCCGGACTCGCTCGTTGTTCCATACTTGAATCGTCTAAGTGACCTCGTATGGACGATGGCGCGCTGGGCCGAAGGCCCGACGCATCGCGTCACGCGCAGTGTGTAGTAACAGATAGGAGACAGATCATGGCCCGTTTCGTTCGACTAGGAACCGAGTCGGAGCGCGAGTCCGCGCCTGTCGTGGCCGTTCTGGCCCAGCTCACCGATGACGGTGGCACTCTCGGTCGCGATGTGCAGCGTCCCGTTCACGGTTGTGACCTCGCCACCACGGTGACCGGCGACTGGGCGAAGTCCGTCGGACTCAGCGCCAAGGCCCACAGCACTGCGACCTTCGTGCAGGCTGATGGCACCAAGGTGGTCGTCATCAATCTCCCGGCCGCTCCCACTGCCGACGATTGGCGTAAGGCCGCCGCCGCGGCAGTTCGTCAGGCTGACGAGCGCACCGTCTCGCTCGAAATCTCGTGGTCGCTCATCCCCGAGCCCGCGGTAATCGCTCAGGCGCTCGCCGAAGGTGCCGTGCTGTCGGCGTACAACTACAAGAAGCAGAACATCGTCGCTGAGGTGCTGATCACCCCCGTGGGCGAGCGCCCCTCGGTCGCGGTGTTTGATGCCTTCGTGCAGGGCCTGCAGACCGGCCGCACTATTGCCGAGAGCGTGAACTGGGCCAAGCACCTGGTGGACCTACCCGCCGGCGACCTTTCCCCGAAGTCCTTCGCCTCGCGCACCGTCGCTGAGTCCGAGGGCCTCGAGAACCTCACCGTCGAAGTGTGGGGCAGCTCGCGCATTGAAGACGAGCGTCTCGGTGGACTTCTCGGGGTGAACTTGGGCTCGGGTCGTCCGCCGCGCGTCGTCTACGCCACCTACGAACCGCCGGTGAGCAGCGCGCCGCACGTGGCCCTCGTGGGTAAGGGCATCACCTTTGACAGTGGTGGCCTCTCCATCAAGACCGGTGCGGGCATGATGACGATGAAGACCGACATGAGTGGCGCCGCCATCGTGATGGCGACCACCGTGGTGGCCGCCCGCTTGAAGCTGCCCATTCGCATCACCGCCATTGCCATGCTCACCGAAAACATGACCGGCGACAACGCCATGCGTCCCGGTGACGTGCTCACGATTCGTAATGGCATGACCATCGAAGTGTTGAACACGGACGCCGAAGGCCGCTTGGTCCTCGCGGACGGACTGGTGCTCGCCGCGGAAGCCAAGCCCAACGTGATCATCGACGTGGCCACCTTGACCGGTGCGCAGGTCGTGGCCCTCGGCGACGAAGTCGCCGGACTGTTCGCGACCACCGACGAGCTTGCCGACGCCCTCATCAGTGCGGGTCAGGCAGCGGGTGAGCCCCACTGGCGTTTGCCGCTGGTAGACGCCTACGAGTCGCACATCGAATCGAGCGTGGCCGACATGAAGAACATCGGCAAGGCCGGTGTCGGCGGTTCGATTAGCGCCGCTCTCCTCATGCGCAAGTTCACCAATGGCGTGCCGTGGGCGCACTTTGACATCGCGGGACCGAGCAACGCGGACTCCGCCAAGGGTTACATCACCAAGGGTGGCACGGCCTTCTCGGCGCGCACCCTCATTGAGTACCTGACGCGCCTATCGCGCTAAGAGGCGCACTCGCTGCGCGCGGGTGAGTCCCTCACGAGCAAGGGATGCACTGGGCGTGTCCGGTGCACCCTCGCCGATCAGCACGTAGCCGTAGATGAGTTCGCCGGCCGGCAGGTCAGCGAAAAATCGGACCTGCTCGTCGTGGCGAAACGCTCCCCAAAAGGTGGCCTGCAGCCCCGCCTCTTCGATGAGGAGGAGCAGCGCCATGGTCGCCATACCCGCGTCGCCTATCCAATAGGGAACGGGCCAGGTGTCGGGGTGGGTGAGGCGCTCGTCACTCTTGTCGTCGGCTTGATAGCGCTGGGCGTACGCGGTGGGTGAGCAGGTCACGATGACGACGCAGCCGGCGCCGGCCAGGTCGGTGAAGCGACGTGAGCGCTCACGCCACTGACGGTCGGTGGCGGCCTCAAAGAAAGCCGCCACGTCGCTCGTCACGGTCAAGAAGACCCCGCGCGAATGACCGGCGGTGGGAGCGCGTAAGGCCTCTTCGCACAGCTCGGTGACGACCAGTGGGTCGATCGGCGCGCCCGAAAATGCTCGGCGCATGCGACGGCGCGAGAGGGCGTGGCGTAGTTCCATGGCGCTGGTCTAGCACTCAGGGCCGAAGAGGTCGCCGGTAGGGTGAACGACATGGCCGACCAGGACCCGCTCGCCGCTCTGCTCGCGCGGGCCGCCGACGTCGTGGGCGAGATCTCGGTGGCGCAGTTGCTCGAACAGCGTGAGCTCCTCACGGTGGTGGACGTGCGCGAAGCGGTGGAGACGGCCGACGGGGCGATAGCCGATGCTCTCCTCATTCCTCGCGGTCAACTCGAATTTGCCCTGCCGAGTCGTGTCGACGACCGAGAGGCGGACATTGTCCTCGTGTGCGCCAGTGGGCGTCGTTCTCTCTTGGCGGGACTGTCGTTACACGAGCTCGGTTACCACCGTGTTCGATCGCTTACCGGTGGATTTGAGGCCTGGAAGCAGGCGGGAGCGCCGTGGGTGAACCAGGACGTCGCGACGGGTATAGATGAGCGGCGCTACCAGCGCCATCTCGTGCTGCCAGATATTGGACACGCGGGCCAAGAGCGTCTCGGTGCCGCGCGCGTCGCCATTGTGGGCGCCGGGGGCTTGGGCTCGGCCGCCGCGATTTATCTCGCCGCCGCGGGGGTGGGCAGGTTGGTGCTCATTGACGATGATGTGGTGTCATTGTCCAACTTGCAGCGTCAAGTAGCGCACGGCACCTCTGACCTGGGGCTCGCCAAGGTGGACTCCGCCGCCGCGACGGTGGCCGCTATTAACCCCGACGTCGCGGTCGAGACTCATCGCGAGCGCCTTCGCTCGCACAATGTCGACCGCCTGCTGAGCGGTGTCGACGTGGCGATTGACGGCTCGGACAACTTCGACACCACTTTTGCCATCAATGACTTCGCCGTCGTGGCGGGGATTCCCGCGGTGCTGGCGGCGGTGCTTCGTTTCGACGCCCAACTCACGACGGTTCTGCCCGGTGGCCCCTGTTATCGCTGTCTGATCCCGTCGGGACCTGCCGACGCGCCGTCGTGTGCCGAGGCCGGCGTGATGGGCGCCATGGTCGGCATCGTCGGATCGTGGCAAGCGCTCGAGGCCATCAAGGTAATCACCGCAGCGGGCGAGACGCTTAGTGGCCGCTTATTGATTGTTGACGGACTCACGTCGACGTGCCGTGAAATCCGTTTTGATCGAGACGAGGCCTGCCCCGCCGGCCACTAGACGTCGGTGCGACGAAGAAGCGTGCCGCAGACCATGTCGTGCAGCGTTTGACGCTTCGCCGTCACGAGGACCGCCGCGTAATCCGTGAGTTGGGCAATCGCCGCGAGATAGACCAGTACCGGCAAATGCAGGGATTGGGGGTGATTAAGAACATCCTGCACCGACGGAATCTGGTTAGTCAGTGCGCACCAGATCAGGGCGATATCGCTGACGCGACAGAGCAGTGCTCGCGCCGCGGCGCGAGCGAACGAGGGCTTCTCGCCACTAAGGGTCGTGAACGAAGTCTTCGCGGCACGGTTTCCCAGTGTTCCCGAGCCCCAGGTGGTCATGACGGTGATGTACGCCACCATGACGATGCTGGAGGTCACCTGGAAGACGTTGTTGGACAATGCCAGCGACGCGGTCACGATGCTGAGACCAAAGGCGACCACGAGGTAATCCAGCAGCGTCGCGGCCGCGCGACGGGCAGGGCCGGCCAACGTGACGCTCGGTGCGAGAGGCGCCGACGAGGTGCCACACACCACGCAGGTAGACGAGGTCACGGGAGAACCACAGTGGCGACAGAAGGGTGAGGTTGTCATAGCTCCCTACCGTAGGCACTCGCGAGGTCGCGGGCGACGCGGTCGGGGTCGTGGGGTGCCAGCAGGAGATCACGAGCGTGCTGGTCGTTGGGCCGCGACGACGGGTCATTCAGCCAGCGACGCAGGATGTCGACCGCGTCGGTCGTGCGTGATGCCCGCACGCCCGTGCCCGGAGCCACCACGTCTTCGTCCCCAAGGAGGTTGAGCGACAGGAGGGGGAGGCCCGCTCGAAGGGCCTCGAGGCCCACCGTGGGCTGGCCCTCCCACCACGACGGCATGATGAACAGGTCACTTCCTGCCAGCCACTGGCCCGCGGTGGGGGAGAAGTCGCCACAGATGATGCGGGTCGACAATCCTCGCCGAGACACCTCCGCCTCAACCTGGTCGCGTAGCGGGCCATCGCCCACACAGAGCACGACGAGACGTGGGTCATCGAGCGCCGCGACTAACTCGATTAATCGCGAGTGACCTTTTTGTTCGCTAAAACGCGCCGGCCAGATGGCGACGGTCGCGTCGGCCGCTATGTCGAGGTCGAGGCGGGGGTCGCGAGGCGTGGGAGCATCGGGCAAGAGATTGTTGATGAGGTGAATCTCGCCGAGCTCCGTCGCGAGGAAAGTCGCAGGGCCCGTGCCGCAGGCCGCCATGCGAACTCCCGCGCGCGTCGCCGCGCGCAGCAGCTTCCACGGCGCCGCCGGCGTGACGCGAGGGTCAATGCCGTGGCACTCGAGCACCTTGGTGGTGCCGATGCCCGCCATCACCAGGGCGGGGGCGAGGCGAAGGCCGTGGGCGTGCACCACATCCGGCTGCAGGCGACGAACCAGGGCCGAGAGCGCCCGAACGAACACGACGGAGCGCGGGGAGAAAGCGGGCAGGTCGTGAGTGGTGATCGGACCAGTGCTCGATCCATATTCGCCGCCGACCGCGATGTGCACTTCGTGCCCGCGAGTGGCCAACAGCTGGGCCTGCATCGACATTTGCGCCTGCATGCCGCCGCTGCCCCCGTTTGCCACCACCATGAGAACGCGCGCCATCTCTCTATCGTGGCACGACGAGGGCGCGGTGGCGTAACGCCTAACCTCAGGGTCGTGAGTAGCACTGACCCCCGCACGACCGACTCGGGCATCGAGATTCAGCCCGTCTACGGTCCCGCCGACTTGCCCGCCGACCTCGAACAACGCCTCGGCCAACCGGGCGAATACCCCTTTACCCGTGGCGTGCACCCCACGATGTATCGCGGTCGTCTGTGGACCATGCGTCAGTACGCCGGCTTTGGTACCGCCGAGGCCACCAACGAGCGCTTTAAGTTCCTGTTGGCGGCGGGCCAGACCGGCCTGTCGTGCGCCTTTGACCTGCCGACGCAGATGGGATACGACGCCGACCACGCGCGCGCGGAAGGCGAAGTTGGCAAGGTAGGCGTGGCGATTAGCTCCCTCGACGACATGCGCCTCTTGCTCAACGGCCTGCCGCTGGATGAAGTCACCACCTCGATGACCATTAACTCGACCGCGAGCACCCTGTTGCTGCTCTACCAGCTGGTCGCCGAAGAGCAGGGTGTGCGCGGCGATCAATTGCGCGGCACCATCCAAAACGACATCTTGAAGGAGTACGTGGCTCGCGGGACGTACATCTACCCCCCGCGCCCCTCGATGCGTCTCATCGTGGACACCTTCGCTTACTGCCGCGCCGAGATGCCGAACTGGAACACGATTTCCATTTCCGGCTACCACATTCGTGAGGCTGGATCCACGGCGGTGCAAGAGGTGGCTTTCACCTTGGCGAACGGCATTGCCTACGTCGAGGCCGCCCTGGCGGCGGGCCTGCCCCTCGACGAGTTCGCGCCGCGCCTTTCGTTCTTCTTTAACTCACACAACAACCTCTTTGAGGAGGCGGCCAAGTTCCGTGCCGCTCGTCGCTTGTGGGCGTCCATCATGAAGGAGCGTTTCGGCTCGACCGATCCGAAGTCCATGATGCTTCGCTTCCACACTCAAACCGGTGGCTCCACCTTGACGGCGCAGCAGCCGGTCAACAACGTGGTGCGCGTGACAATTCAGGCCCTGGCGGCCGCGCTCGGTGGCACGCAGAGCTTGCACACCAACGGTTTTGACGAAGCCCTGGGCCTTCCCACCGAGTCGGCCGCCCGTCTGGCGCTTCGCACCCAGCAGATCGTGGGCTACGAGTCAGGTGTCGCCGACACGGTGGACCCTCTCGCCGGCAGCTACTACGTCGAGTCATTGACCGACCAGATCGAAGCGGCGGCGCGTGAGTACCTCGCGCGTATTGACGAGCTCGGGGGAGCGGTCTCGGCTATCGAGCAGCGCTACATGCAAGACGAAATTGAATCCGCGGCCTACGACTACGCGCGTGGCGTCGACGCGGGCCGCATCGTCGTGGTGGGCGTGAACAAGTTCGCCGAAAACTCAGACGGCAGCCCCGATGTCTTCCCGATTGACGTCGAGCAGCAGCGCGCGCAGACGCAGCGCGTGAAGGACCTCAAGCAGACGCGAAACAACGAGGAAGTCCGTGCTCGTTTGGCCGACCTCGAGACCGCGGCGCGTGGTTCATCCAACGTGCTCTACCCGATGAAGGGCGCCCTCAAGGCGAAGGCGACCTTGGGAGAAGTGGCCGACCTGCTGCGCGACGTCTTTGGGGTCTACCAGCCGCTGTAGATCAGATGTTGAGGGCGCCGAGGTGGTGCATGAACACCGGCGCCGACAGGTGCGGACGCGTCAGCGACCGCCAGGTCTCAAACTCCGGGGCCTCACGAAATCCCTCGAGGTGATCGGGGATGGACTCCCACGACACGAGCAAGACGAACTGCGTGGGATTTTCCACGCTGCGGTGCAAGGTGGCGCCGTGACATCCGCGCGCGGCGCGAATCAGTGGCAAGGCCGCCGTAAAGCCCTTGATGAACTCGTCAATTTGATCCGCGTGAACCTCGTAGCGTGCTTCTTCGGTGATCACGCGCGTGACTCCAGACGCTGACGAAGTGCGCTGTCGCCGGCTACGCGCGCCACGGTCTCGGCCATGATGCCCGCACCCTCGATGACCGCGCGGTCCGCACTGACGGTGATGCACGACGCCGTGAATTCGGGTTGGTGATTGACCGCGCCGTGGGTCTCGATGCCAATCAAGGGGTGAATCGCGGGCACGACGAGAGACACGTTCGCCATGTCGGTCGAAATGGTGGGAATGGGCTCGCCGGCGTCATCGGCCGCGAAGCTGCGACCCGTCGCTTCCGCGGCCACGCGGTAGTGGGCCAAGATGTCACGGTCGTCCACCATGTGACTGAAGGGGTGTCCCAGCGTCTCAATCGACAGTTCAGTGTCGGTTGCCAAGGCGCCGGCCTCAAAACACTTTTCGACACGGCCGCGAAGGACCTCAAGGCGCTCGTAGGTGACCGAGCGGCACATGTATCGCCCGACGGCCTTCGACGGGATGATGTTGGCCGCCGCACCGCCGTCGGTGGTGATGCCATGAATCTGATCGCCGGGGCGAAGTTGCTGACGCAGCAGTCCCATGGCCACCTGCGAAATGGTCAGAGCGTCAAGGGCGTTTCGACCTTCCCAGGGGGCCGCGGATGCGTGGGCGTTCTTGCCGGTGAAAGTGGCGTCAAAGTGGTCGACCGCGAGGCAAATAGCGCGCAGGCGGTCATGGGGCCACGGGTGGACCATGAGAGAGAAGTGCACGTCGTCGAAGTAGCCGGCGTTGATGAGGTCGATCTTGCCGCCACCGCCTTCTTCGCTGGGGGTGCCGAGGACAACCACGGTGATGCCCAGCTCGTCGGCCTTCTCAGCCAGCACGAGACCCGCGCCGACTGACGCGGCCGCGATGATGTTGTGTCCACAGGCGTGGCCGACTTCGGGCAGGGCATCAAATTCAACGCAAATCGCGACCACCAGCGAACCGCTGCCGGCCACCGCGCGAAACGCCGTGTCGAGGCCCGCGGCATTTTCCTCAATGGCAAAGCCGTGGGCCGCGAGAACTCGGCGACACGCGGCGGAGCTTTCGAATTCTTCGTAACCCAGTTCGGGGTGCGCGTGAATGAAGTGAGAGAGCTCGATCAGTTCGCTGCGAAAGGGCTCGGCGGCGGTGACGAGACTCATGCCACAACCACCACGACGTCACCGGCCGACACGGAGTCACCCGCGGCGACCTTGACCTCGGTCACGGTGCCCGCAGCGCTACTGACGACGGCGTTTTCCATCTTCATCGCTTCGAGGATGACCACGGTGGCGCCCGCTTCCACTTCATCGCCCGCGGCGACGAGCACCTTCACGATGGTGCCCTGCATGGGGACGGTGATGGAACCACCATCGGACGCGACGGCGCCACCTCCGTGCTCACGACGCGAACTACGAGGAGCGGCGGCCGTGGGCGCCGCGGCGACGCCGCTGCCCTCGGGCAGCCACAAGGTGACGGCCACCCGCTTGCCCGC